>JAJFFA010000257.1 GCA_021776885.1 Planctomycetota bacterium | reverse complement strand
CTCCCCGACCACCCCGGCGGCGGGGACGGAGGTCACATCGGAGCGCTGGTAGGTCGCGCGCACCGCCTCGCCGCTCTCGAAGTCGACGCTGGGCATCCCGCGGCGCAGGGTGGGGATCGGCTTCATGCTGACCCGCACCACGACCGGCTCCCCCGTGGTGACCCCACCCTCGAGGCCCCCCGCCCGGTTCGACGTGCGGGCGAAGCGCCCCCAGCGCCCCCCGTGGGAGGCCTGCGCGCCCTCGGCCCCCACCGGGACAATAGGATCGTGCACTTCTGAACCGGGCCGCCGCGCCACCTCGTCTCCCAGCCCGAAAGCCACCGCCTTCATGGCGGGGATCGAGAACAGCGCCCCGCCCAGGCGCGCCGTCATGCGCTCGGGGCCGCTGGCATAGCTCCCCAGGCCCGGCGGCAGCCCGAGGGCGTGCACCTCGAAGGCCCCGCCCAGGCTGTCCTGGGCGACCCGGGCCGCGTCGACCACGGCGCGCAGCGCCTCGTCCGCCTCGGGATCGAGGGACAGGAAGTCGGAGGCCCCGCGCAGCTCGTGGCGCCGCTCCCCCGCCGCCTCGAAGGCGTCGGGCCGTACCCGCACCCCGCCCAGCTCGACCGTGTGGGCGAAGATCTCGACGCCAAAGGCCTCGAGCACCTGGCGTGCGACCCCGGCCAGGGCGACCCGCGCCGCGGTCTCCCGGGCGCTGGCGCGCTCGAGCACCGCGCGCGCGTCCCGGTGCCCGAACTTCTGGCAGCCGGCCAGATCGGCGTGACCCGGCCGCGGGCTGGCGGGGATCGGCAAGCGCTCCATCACCGCGTCCTTGTTGAGCACCTGCACCGTCAGGGGCGAGCCCAGGGTGACCCCGCCCTTGACGCCGGAGAGGAGCTGCACGCGATCGGTCTCGATCTTCATGCGACCCCCACGGCCGTAGCCCAGCTGACGCCGCGCGAGCTCGCGGTCCACCCGCTCGAGGTCCAGGTCGAGCCCCGCCGGAAGACCCTCGAGCACGCCGATCAGGGTCGGACCGTGGGACTCCCCCGCCGTGGTCCAGCGCAGGAGCGTCACCGCTGCGCCCCGGCCGGACCGATCTCGATCCAGCCCTCGTCGTCCTCGTCCCCGCTCTCGACCAGGTCGACCATGTCGACCCGGTCGACCGCTGGTTCGGAGCCGGGCTCGCAGCCGGGCGTCGGGGGCGGAGGGGCCGCGCCGGAGGCCGACAGCTCGCCCGCGCCCAGGCCCCCGGCGCGGACCGCGCCCGCCCGCTCCAGGGCCTCGAGCATGCGCGCCTCGAGCTCCTCGAAGTCGTAGGGCTTGGAGACCGTCGCGGCCACCGCCGGCAGGGACTCGAACAGGGCCACCGACTCGCGGTCGAGGTACCCGGACACCACCAGGGTCGTCGGCAGGATTCCCGCGGCCTGCAACAGGGGCAGCTCGCGGCGCCCGTCCTCGGCACCCAGGTCGACGTCCGAGAGACACAGCTGCGCCCAGCCCTGGGCCAGGATCGGGCGCGCCTCCGCGAAGCTCGCTGCCGAGCGTGGGCACCAGCCGCGGCGCTGCAGGAACCACACCAGGAGCTCCACGATGCGCGTGTCGTTCTCGATGATCAGAACGCGCGTCCCGTCCGCCGCCGGAGCTGTCCCAGGGGAGTCCATGCCCCTGGAACCTAGCGCCCTCACATCGCCTCGTACAGCGTCACCTCATCGAAGGAAACGCGCATGTTCATCTTGCCCAGGCGCACCGCCACCTCGCGCTTGGCGCGGTCGACCTTCTGCACCACAACGCGCTGCCGGTAGCGCGGCAGGTACACGAAGCTGCCCTTCCCCAGGCCCTGCAAGAAGGCCTCGCGACGCTCCGTCAAGGTCGCCCCGCTGAGGTGCGCCTCGAGGGCGACCAATCGTGCGCGCAGGGCCTCCGCCGCCGCGCGCGGAAGTTGCTCGAGCAGGCTGCGACAGGCCGCGACCTCGCGCATCCCGTCGCGCACACGCTCCTCGAGTCCGCGCTGCGCCTCGACCACGAGCAGCTCGGAGCGCCGCTCGAGCTCCTGGCGCTTCTCGACCAGCCCCTCGCGCGCGCGCTGCGCCGTCTCGTGCTCGCCCTCCGCCCGCGTGCGCGCCTCCTCCGCCTCGGCCCGGGTCGTGCGCAGGTCGGCCATCATCTCCGCCACCTCCCCCGCGCGGCGCTCCATGCGCCGCTCCGCGAGGGCCACGACCGATTCCGGCAAGCCCAGCCGGCGCGCGATCACGAGGGCGCCCGACTCGCCGGGTGTGCCCACCAGCAGCGTGTAGCGCGGAGCGAGGGTCGCCAGGTCGAACTCGGTGCAAGCGTTCTCCGCCCGCGGGCGGCGGAAGGCGAACTCCTTGAGCTTGCCGATGTGGGTCGAGACCAGGGTCGGGACGCCGCGCTCGAGCAGGGCGTCGAGGACCGCCGCCCCCAGGGCCGCTCCCTCGTCGGGGTCGGTGCCCCCGCCCAGCTCGTCGAGCAGGACCAGGGTGCGCGGCCCGGCGTGCTCCAGGGCCCCGCGGATGCGCACCAGGTGGCTGGCGAAGGTCGACAGGTTCTGGCTGATCTCCTGCTCGTCGCCGATGTCCGCCAGGACACCCTCGAAGAACGGCACGATCGTGCCCTCGGCGGCGGGCACCGGGAGCCCGCAGCGCGTCATCAGCGCGAACAGCCCGACGGTCTTGAGCGCCAGGGTCTTCCCGCCCGTGTTCGGCCCCGTGATGATCAACATGTCGAACTCGACTCCGAGGCGCACGTCGATGGGCACCACGTCGTCGAGGCGCCCGAGGCGCTTCTGCTCGAGCAGCAGAGGGTGGCGCGCGCGGCGCAGCACCAGCTCCATGCGGCCCTGCCCCGCGACGGACTCGTCGAACAGGGCGGCGGGCAGGGCCCCCGCCTCCCGCGCCCAGCGCGCGCTGGTGATCGCCAGCTCGAGCTCGCCCAGACGCGTCGCCGCCTCACGCAAAGGAGCGGACGCGGCGCGCACGGTCTGGGTCAGGGCCAGGAGCACGCGCTCCACCTCGCGCCGCTCGTCGGCGCGGGCCTCGGCCAGGCGGTTGCCCGGCTCGATCACGGCGCGCGGCTCGACGAACACCGAGGCCTCGCTCTGGGAGCGGTCGTGCACGATGCCGGGCACGCGTCCGGCGCTCTTGGCCTTCACCGCCAGGACCGGCCGCCCCGCGCGACGGTGCACGCTGCCGTCGGACAGGGCCAGGCGCACATCGGGGCGCTGCAGGATGTCGCGCACCGTGCGCTCGATCTGGGCCGAGACGCGTTGCACGTCCCCGCGCAGGCGGGCCAGCAGGGGTGAGGCCTCGTCGCGCACCTTGCCGCGCGGATCGAGCACCGCCTCGATGCGCTCGGCCAGGGGCAGAAGATCGGGCAGTCCCTCGCTCAGCTCGGCCAGGGCGGGCAGCTCTTCGGCGTGCTCCTGCAGCCACTGACCGACGCGCGCCGCGGCCTGGCAGAAGCCGTGCAGGGCCAGGAAGCGCTCCTCGTCGAGGGCCCGGGGCGCCCCCGTCTTGTCCTCGGGCAGGGGGTCCGTGAAGCCGGCCAGGGAGGGCTCGGCGCTGGCCTTGACCAGACGCAGGGCCTCCCCGCAGCGGGCCAGGGCGGCGCGCGCTCCGGCCTCGTCCCGGGGCTCGAGCTGGCGCAGGGCGCGCTGGCCGAGGGACGAGGAGATGTGGCGCTCGAGGACCTCGAGCACGGGCCCGAACTCGAGCACCGTGGCAGCGAAGTCGTCCCGGCGGGGAGAGGGTGCGTCGGGCTTGGACATGGGGGCAGCGTACGGACGGCGTCCCCCCATAACCAACCAGGTTCGAAAACCCACACCAGGCCCGGCGGGTTCGGGGGCGAATAGGGCCCTTA
>JAJFFA010000256.1 GCA_021776885.1 Planctomycetota bacterium | reverse complement strand
AGCTTCCCGTCCGAGGGGACGTACCGCCGCTACTTCCACCTGCGCGCGTCCTTCGAGCAGGGTGTCACCGCGCTCCTGAATGCAGAGGACGGCGAGATCCCCCTCGCCCTGGCCCGCGCCGCCGGCTCCCTGCCCTGCATGCAGGGCGACGTCACCTTCGAGTACGCCGTGGTCGAGGCCTTCGACGAGGGTCACCAGCGCTGGCCCGAGGACGGCTGGCGCAGGAGCCTCGCAGCCGCTCGCGCCGCGCGCGCCCAGCTCGACGCCAGCCGCGCGGGCACGGCGCCCGCGGAGGCCTTCGACGCGGCCTGGAGCGCCGCATGTCAGAGCCATCGCGACCCTCGCGCGGGCTTCTCGAGCCCCAACCGCTGGCGGCCTACGGCCGCGGGCGACCTCGGATGGCACCTGGGCGAGTCCCTGTTCACGCGCTGGGCCCTCTCGACTTCTGTCGCCCAGGACGTGATCTCCTCAGCGCAAGCGCTGCTGGGTCCCCTGCGGACGGCACGTGGCTACGTCCTGGTGCGTGTCTTCGATCGAGCCTTGGCGACGCCCGACTTCGCTTCGCACGAGGCCGACCTTGGAAGCCCGCTGCGGCAGGCCTATTTCGACGTCGAGTTCCTCGCGTACGGCCACGCTGCCCTGGCCCAACGCGTCGTGGTCGGCCTGCCCTGACCGGCGCCGGGGCCGAGGCGACTACTCGCAGAAGGTCGCGCGCAGTCCGTTCGTCAGGTTGAAGCCCGCGCCGCCCGCCGCGGGGTCGCGGAACCAGAACTGGAAGTAGCGCGTGTCGAAGGGTGAGACTCCGGGCAAGCCGGCCGGGGGTGTCAGCCGTGACGCGCGACCGACCGGGGTCGTCTGGACCACGGGGTTCAGACGCAGGATCGCGCCCCCCGCGCAGCGTCGCCCATCGCCGAAGGGCAGATTCACCGCCTGGGTGCCGACGAAGAAGATCCCGGCCTTGTTGCCGGGGGCGGAGCTGACCGAGAGCTCGAAGTCCCCGCTGGCGAAGGACGTGCTGCCGACCTGCTCGAGGTTCGCGAAGCCGCTCGAGTGGGCCGACGCCGGGCAGTAGGGCCCCGCCGCGGGCGGACAGGCAAGGGACCAGGCGATCACGCGCCCCGGGTTGCCCGCCCCGAAGGTCTCCTCGGGCGCCCCCACCAGGAGGTCCGGGAAGGGGTCGGGGTCGAAGCGCGCCGCGCCGGCGACGGCGTGGCCGAAGGGGCGGTTGCTCGAAGTCGAGGGGCCCACGAGGCTGCCGAGCACCGTGCTCGCGTCGGCGCCGGACAGGACCAGGGCGCCCGACGGTCGCTGGTAGGACGGCTCGCCGCAGATCCAGTCGTCCGTGCCGTCGAGGTCCACGTCCCCCGCAGGGGCCAGGTCGAAGCCAAAGCGCGAGTCCGAGGGCCGCATCAGCTCGTGCAACAGAGCGCCGTCGACGCCGGAGAGCACGGCCACTCGCCCGGGCATGCCCACGAAGCAGGCGAAGCCGTCGGCGCCAGCCAGCAGGTCGGCCACGCCGTCTCCGTCCTGGTCGGCGACCTCGAGCAGCGAGATGCCGAAGCGCTGGCAGAAGGGGTCTCCGGGCAGGACGTAACCCTCGGTGGTCCACAGTTCGCTACCCGAGGCTCCGGAGTAGGCGCGCACGCGGCCCACGTTGCTGTCATGGATCCGGTCTCCGACCGCGTAGTCCGGCACCCCGTCCGCGTCGACGTCGGCCAGCCCGACGAAGCTCGTGCCCAGGAAGTTCGCGGCCGTGTGGGTGCGGATCAGGCTTCCGTCGGCCGCGAACACGTGGACGTCCGGCCCGCTGGTCGAGGGTGCGCCGACACCGAAGTCGTCGCGCCCGTCCTGGTCGACGTCCCCCAGGGCGGCCAGCGAGCTCCCGAAGGCGCCGGCTCCGTTCAAGGTCAGGAGCGAGGTGTAGCTGGCGAGGGACCAGACGCTCACCTCGCCCGCCCCCGGCGCGCCGATCAGGAGGTCGCGCACCCCGTCCAGGTCCATGTCTCCGATCCAGGCCAGGGCGCTGCCGAACTCGTCCCCCGCCTGGACGCCGTCGATTCTCGCCAGGAGCCCGCCGTCCGCGCCGGAGCGCACCTCGACGTAGCCCGAGCCGGTCACCTGCCCCTGACCCTCGGGGGCACCCACGACCCAGTCGTCCAGTCCGTCCCCGTCACGATCGTCGATCACGATCACGTCGAAGCCGAAGAGGTCCCCCGGGCTGCCCTGCACCTCGTACAACACGACCTGCCCGCGGGCAGGCAGCGCGACGACGGCGAGCAGGGATAGGGAGAAGAGAGAGCGTTCGATAAGCCGCATGGGGCGATCCTCCGGGATGCCGAGCCTCACGCTTCGACTGTAGGTGTCGCCCGCGCTTCTCGCCAGGGGCCGTGCCCACTCGGCGCTAGCGCACGGCCGGCCGGCCGCGGCCGTCTACTTCGAGGGGCCAGCCGGGGAAGATCCAGGCCGGGTCGGTCGAGTCGGCCCAGCGTGGCCAGGCCTCGAGGCTCGCGCCCGCGCGCTGCGGGCTGAAGCGCAGGATGCCGAAGCCCGGGGCGCGTGAGCACAGCAGCAGCGGCTCGCGACCGTTGGCCTGCGGGTTGGCGGCGGCCAGCACCGAGACGCGGTTGCCGAAGCCGTCGATGAAGTCGCCCGTGTAGCGCGGTGCGGTCGGGCGCCGGTTGGCGCCCTCGGCGGCTGGCATCCAGCGCCGCGGCCAGGTGTTCGCCATGGCCGGGTTGGTGAAGACCAGGGTGCCGTCGCGGAAGTCGTCCAGGCCGTACCAGGCCACGGTGCCCAGGTGCTGGTCACCGGCCAGGTGCAGCGCGCCCGCGCGGGCCAGGAGTCGCACCGCGCGATCGCGCCCGACCCGCGGCCAGCCGTTCGAGTCGGCGTCCGACACGGGCTGGTCGTCGGGCGGATAGCCCCCGGGGGCCGGGGGCACCAGGCGGCCGACCACCGCGTCGCTCTTGCTCGAGTCGGGCAGGGTGTGCAGGCAGGCGAAGGGCGACTGGGAGAGGGCCAGCTTGAAGGGCGCGTCGCTGCGGCGCTCGTCCGCCCACTGCGCCAGGAAGGCCTCCTGCTCGGGCCCCAGGAGCTGCGCGTCCGCGAGCTCCTCGCTGCGCGGGTCGTAGCCCTCCGCCTGGGGCCAGCCGTTCTTGTAGTCGCCGGCCGTTGCGGCCACCGAGGGCGAGTCCTTCCACATGCGATCCGCCAGGATCGCGCAGTCGAGGCCTCCCCAGCACAGGCGCGTCGTGTAGGTCGTGATGCCCGAGGGCAGGCGCTCGGGGACCCGCGGCGGGGGCAGGTGTGAGGTCAGGGTCGCGTGCACCGCGTTGACGAAGCGCACCGGCATCTTGTAGCCCCCCGCATCCTGGTCACGCAGGCCGTCGCGCGCCTCGGCCCGCACGCCCCCCGCGCCCCACAGGTTGCCGTGGAACACGTCGTGATCGTCGGGGACCGTGATCGTCGGGCGCTCGCGGGTGAGGTCGCCGAAGGACCACAGGAAGCGCTGCCACTTGGTGTGGTAGTCGGCGATCGAGTGCTCGATCGAGCGCCGGTCGGGGCCGGTGATGTCGCCCTCGTAGATCTGGTCGCCAGCGAAGAAGAGCAGGTCCGGGTCCTGCAGCTCGACGCTGCGCGCCAGGTCCTCGTGGGGGAACCACAGGCCGCGGGCGTTCCACTGCACCGGGCCGACCTGGTTCTTGACGCAGGAGAGGGTGCCCACGGTCATGGGTGCGTCGACGGAGGGCTCGGCGCGCACCCGGCCAGTGTAGACGTGGGACTCGACGCCGCCGCCGGCCAGGGCCAGGTCGGTCTCCACCCGGAAGCGCCGAGCGCCCGTGCCGATGTCCCCCAGCGCGAAGGCGACCGTCCAGCTGTCGGGCAGGGGGTTTCGATCGCCCCAGGTCTGGCCGTCCTCGAGGACCAGCCGCACCCGGGCCTGGTCGGGGGAAGCCAGGAGCGGCAGCTGCACGTTCAGGCGCAGGGTGCGCGATCCGTCGCGCTCGGCGTGCACCGTGTACAGCACGCCCAGCACCGGGCCGAAGGCGCGCTCCTGCGCGTCGGCGCGGCGCGCCCCGCCGGCCAGGTCATCGAACGCGAAGCCGGCGTCCGAGTCCACGGCTCCACCGGCCGAGAAGAGTGAGATCCCGCGCCGCGCCAGGCTCGCGCCCAGGGTCGCGTCGCCGTGGGTGAGCAGGGCCACCGATCCGTCCGCGGACTCGGCGCGCAAGCTGACGCCCGGTCCCGCCGTCAGCGACAGCTCGACCGGCCCCGCGCTCCAGTCGACCCGATCCTCGGAGGCGGCCAGCAGCGGGAGCTCACGGAAGTCGACGCCGCCCGGCAGGGTCCAGGTGCCCGAGCGCTCGAGGGGTGTGGAGAAGTCGCGCAGCACCAGGCGCCCGTCCGCCTCGACCGCGGCCAGTAGCCCGCCACCCGGCGCGGGCACCTGTTGCACCAGGGCGGCGCGGCGCGGGTCGTCGCCCTCTTCGCCCGCACCGATGAGCAAGCCGGCCAGGGCGTCCTCGGCCAGGGGGCCGGCATCGACGGGCGCCAGGCGCACGCGGAACCCGCGCGCCAGGTCGTGGGTCAGGAGCCGCGCGCTGCGCCCGCGCACGTTCGCCGCCGAGCTCACACACTCGAGCCGGCCGTCCCGGACCCTCCAGTCCTGCAACCGGTTCGCGTACCAGGCGCGGCCGGGCCAGGGTCGGTCGGGGATGTCGTCCCAGTCCTCTGCGTAGGCGCTGCCCACGGGCTCCGCCGCCCCCGCTGCGTCCAGCGGGTCGAGGGTCGCAGCACAGGACGCGAGGGAGAGGAGCGCACCGGCGAGTGCTTTGCTCATTCGTCCATTTCCGAGAAGTCGTCTGCGGCGGCGCCGCTGGCGCGCATGCCGCGCGTCAGGCTGAAGGCCCCCCAGGCCAGGCCCAGGAAGATCAGCGCCAGGGCCAGGTACACGGCCAGCCGCGTGCCCAGGGGCTGCTGGGACAGATCGCCCGAGAACAGGCCCCCGCTGCCCTCGTGGCGGTTGTACTGCAGGATGCGGCCGCCGGAGTCCGTGGACCGGGACGTGCCGGCGCGGCGTGCGGCGTCTTTCAGGACCTCGTCCCGGGCACTGGCCGCAGGCGACTTCGCTCGAGCCTGCGCGCTGCGCCCGGGTGCGGGTGATCCGGGCAAATCGGGTGACCCGGGGCGCACGGGCGCGGCCCCAGAAGCTTCCGCCGTGAGCGGAGGCAGCTTCACCGTCGCGTCCACCCACTCGCCTTCGAGCTCGAAGGCGCCCTCGTCCTGGGCCGCCACCGCCGGCGCCGCGCGCAGCGCCGCGTCCGACTCATCGTCCCGGAAGCGCAGCTCGACGTCCCCCAGACGGAAGGTGTGGCCATCGACCAGCTGCGCGTCCTGGACGCGCTTGCCGGCGACGAAGGTGCCGTTGCTCGACCCCAGGTCCTCGATGCACCAGCTCCCCCCGCGCCACTCGAGGCGTGCATGCCGGCGGCTGATCGAGACCGCGTGCAGGGTCACCTCGACCTCCTTGCCACGCCCCAGGACGCAGCCGCTCAGGACGTCGAAGGTCTTGCCCAGGTCGTCCCCGGTCAGAACGAAGAGGCGCGGCATCAGCCCGCCTCCCCGGGCAGCACGTCGAGCCGATAGCGCTGGGCCCGCCGCGCGAAGACCTTGCGCAGGGCTCGGCGCTCGACGCGGCCCTCGAAGCAGACCTCGCCGGCGATCTCGAGCACGGGGACGCGCAGGCCGAAGCGCTTCTTCAGCTCGCGCTCGCTGTCGACGTCGACCTGGCGCAGGGTGTAAGGGTCGAGGGCCGCGCTCTCCAGCACGGCACGCATCTCGTCGCACAGCGGGCAGTGTGCACGGGTGTAGAGCACGATCGGCACCGGGAGGTTCTGATCGCGGGCACGGAAGGGGAACCAGACCATCGTGCCCATGATAGCGAGCGGAGCGCCCCGGAGCGCGCCGGAGCGCCCCGCTCGCCGTGTCACCTCGCGTGGCCCGCCCCCGAGTTCAGGGGCAGAACGTCACGGACAGGCCGTTCGAGAAGTTGAAGCCCGAGCCGCCCGGGCCCATCGGGTCGCGGTACCAGAACTGGAACGTCGTCTGCTGGAAGCTGAGGATCTGATCCCCGGGCCGGGACGAGAAGTCCAGGGTGCGCAGCAGGTCGCCGTTCCCGTCCGTGCGATCGATCGGGTACATGCGGAAGGTCTGGCCGTAGGCCCCCGTCGCGACACAGCGGAAGCCGTCGCCGAAGGGGATCTGGATGCGTGCCCCACCGAAGAAGAACAGGCCGAACTTGTTCGACGGTGCCCCCGTGATGGTCAGGCGCGCATTGGCGTCCGAGATGCGGGTCGAGCCCTGGAAGCCGATCTCCGCCGGGGTGCCGGCGGAGTTGATCCCACCGAGACAGTAGGTCGACGCACGGCAGTCACACTCGGCCGGGATGCCATTGGCGTTGGAGTCCAGGCTGGTCCCGGCCGCGATGTCGCACTCGTCCGGGACGAGGTTGCCGTTGCAGTCGAGGCTGGTGCCGACGGTCAAGTCGCACTCGTCCGGCAGCCCGTTGGCGTTGCAGTCCAGGCTGCCGCCGTTCTGGATGTCGACCCGGTCCGGCACGCCGTTCCCGTTGCAGTCGCCCTCGCACTCGTCGGGGATGCCGTCCGTGTCCACGTCCATGCTGGTCCCCGCGGCGATGTCGCAATCGTCCGGGATCTGGTTCTGGTTGCAGTCGTTCTCGCACTCGTCGGGTACGACGTTGGCGTTGCAGTCCAGGCTGGTCCCGGCGCTGATGTCGCAGTCGTCCGGCAGCCCGTTGGCGTTGCAGTCCGCCGCGGTGCCCGAGGCCAGCTCGCACTCGTCGGGCAGGGTGTCGCCGTCGCAGTCGGGCTCACAGGCATCGGGCACGCCGTCGCCGCTGCAGTCCAGCTGGCACTCGTCCGGAACGCCGTTCGCGTCACAGTCCGCCGACCCGCGCTCCAGATCGCACTCGTCAGGGATCGCGTTCGCGTTGCAGTCCTGACTGGTGCCGCTCGAGATGTCGGTGTCGTCGGGCACACCGTTCGCGTTGCAGTCGCCCTCACACTCGTCGGGCACACCGTTGCCGTTGACGTCGTTGCTGTTCCCGGCGGCCAGGTCGCACTCATCGGGGACGCCGTTCACGTTGCAGTCTTGACTGGTCCCGTTGGCGATATCGCAGTCGTCGGCGATGCCGTTGGCGTTGCAGTCGGTCTCACACGTGTCCGGGATCCCGTTCAGGTTGCAGTCCGAGCTGTCGCCGCTCGCGATGTCGCACTCGTCGGGGATGCCGTTTGGCTGGCAGTCCTGGCTGGTCCCGGCCGCGATGTCGTCGACGTCCGCCACGCCGTTGCCGTTGCAGTCCGCCTCACACTCGTCGGGAACGCCGTTGGAGTTGTCATCCGAGCTGGTCCCGGCGGCGAGGTCGCACTCGTCCGGCACCCCGTTGGCGTTGCAGTCCGCGCTGCTGCCGTTGGCGATGTCGCACGGGTCGGCGACACCGTTCGAGTTGCAGTCGCCCTGGCATTCGTCCGGAACGCTGTTCAAGTCGCAGTCGGAGCTCGTGCCGCTGGCGATGTCGCACTCGTCCGGAATGCCATTGGGCTGGCAGTCCTGGCTGGTCCCGGCGGCGATGTCGCAGGCGTCGGCGACGCCGTTGGCGTTGCAGTCGGGCTGACACTCGTCGGGTACGCCGTTCGCGTCGCAGTCCTGGCTGCTACCGGCGGCGATGTCGCACTCGTCGGGCAGGCCGTTCGCATTGCAGTCGGCGCTGGTTCCGCCGGCCAGGTCACAGACGTCGGGTACGCTGTTGGCGTTGCAGTCGGGCTGGCACTCGTCGGGCACGCCGTTGGCGTCACAGTCCGGGGTCAGCTCGCACTCGTCGGGAACGCCGTTGGGCTGACAGTCGGCGCTGGTCCCGGCGGCGATGTCGCAGTCGTCAGGGATCCCATTCGTGTTGCAGTCGGGCTGGCACTCGTCGGGAATTCCGTCCGTGTTGCAGTCCAGGCTGGTCCCCGCGGCGATATCGCACTCGTCGGGCACGCCGTTCGCATTGCAGTCCAGGCTGGTGCCGGACGCCAGGTCACACTCGTCCGGGACGGCGTTCGCGTTGCAGTCCTGGCTGGTCCCGGCGCTGATGTCACAGGCGTCCGGAATGCCGTTGGCGTTGCAGTCCGGATCGCACTCGTCAGGGACGCCGTTGGCATCGCAGTCCGTGCTGCTCCCCGCCGCGATGTCGCAGGCGTCGGGCAGCGCGTTGCCGTTGCAGTCCGGCGTGCCGCCCTCGATGATGTCGGTCCAGTCGTCGATCCCGTTGGAGTCGCAGTCGCGTCCCGTCGAGAGGTCCGCCAGCTCCGGCGCACTGCGCGGCAGGTTGAACCAGGGGCTGCGCGGGAAGAAGGGACTGGCGCTCACGATCCGCGCGCGCCAGTGGTAGGCGTTGTCCGCGGAGAGGCCGAGCGCGACCTCGCTGAGGCTCGGCGTGCCCCCCAGGGGGCCGCTGTCCTGCTCGCTGCCACGCACGATGGCGCTGCCGTCGAGGGGCACGCCCAGGGCGGCGAGCTCGTACTCCAGGGCCACCTCGGCGCGCCCCGCCGGCGTGCCGGCCGTCCCACCCACCGAGCGCGGGTCGAGCTGCAGGCGGATCGAATCGACCCGCTCCGGCTTGCCCAGGAGGGCCACCGGGCCCAGGTCGTCGACGCGGCGCTGGCGCAGCGCGCGCGCGGCGCCGCCGCCGTTGTTGCCCAGGAACAGGTCGGCACGCCCCTCGTCCGAGGTGCTGACGTCGAAGGCGCGCGTGCCCACCAGGAGGTCGGCGAAGCCGTCGCCATCGACATCCCCGGCGCCCGCCACCGGCACGCCGTAGCCGGCACCGGCCTGGTCCGCCTCGGCAGTCCAGCTGGGCGTCGTCTGCGGTCCGCTGCTGGCGCCGAGGAACAGGTAGGCCCGGCCCTCGTTCGTCTGACCCCCGTCGTAGCCCAGGGCACCGACCGCGATGTCGTCGAAGCCGTCTCCGTTGACGTCGCCACTGCCGGCCACCGAAGCACCGAACCCGGCCTGGGCCTGGTCGCCTTCCGCGCTCCAGTCCGCGCTGGTCGAGGGACCGAAGGGCGATCCCAGGTACAGGTAGGCGGCGCCCTCGGCCGTCTGGCCGGCGCTGATGCCGGTCGCGCCGACGATCACGTCGGCCAGAC
>JAJFFA010000255.1 GCA_021776885.1 Planctomycetota bacterium | reverse complement strand
GCCGCGCGACCGGCGTGGAACTCTCGGACGGCAGCACCATCGAGGCCCGCAGCGTCGCCTCCAGCTTGGATCCGCATCAAACCTTCCAGCGGATGGTGCATCCAGCCGAATTGCCCGAGGAGTTCGGGGTCGAAGTGCAGTAGGTCGTGACCGTGCACTCGCACTCGTCCGGGACACCGTTCGTGTTGGCATCGGGGCTGCCGCCCCCGCCCACGTCACACTCGTCCGGGACGCCGTTGTTGTTGCAGTCCTCGCTGGTCCCCGCCGCGATGTCGCACTCGTCCGGGATCAGGTTCGTGTTGCAGTCCGCGCTGCTGCCCGAGCTCAGGTCGCAGTCGTCGGGCACGCCGTTGGCGTTGCATTCGGTCTGGCACTCGTCGTGGATGCCGTAGGTGTTTCAGTCGCTGCTGCCGCCGCCGGTCACGTCACACTCGTCCGGGACGCCGTTCGTGTTGCAGTCGGGGGAGTCGCCGGAGTCGACGTCGCACTCGTCCGGCACGCCGTTCGTGTTGCAGTCGAGGGACAGGCCGAGGTCGATGTCGCACTCGTCCAGAATCCCGTTGGTGTTGCAGTCGAAGCTCATGCCCGAGGCGAAGTCGCACTCGTCGGGGATGCCATTCGAGTTGCAGTCCAGGCTGCCGCCGCCGTTGACGTCGCAGTCGTCCGGCGTGCCGTTGTTGTTGCAGTCGGTCTGGCACTCGTCGGGGATGCCGTCCGGCTGGCAGTCGTCGCTTGCGCCCGAGGCGATGTCACACGCGTCCGGGATGCCGTTCGAGTTGCAGTCGTCCATCAGCTGGCACTCGTCCGGGATGCCGTCGGGCTGGCAGTCCAGGCTGGCGCCCGAGGCGATGTCGCACTCGTCCGGGATGCCGTTCGTGTTGCAGTCCTGACTGCTGCCGTCGCCGAGCTGGCACTCGTCGGGGATGCCATCGGGCTGGCAGTCCTGGCTGGTCCCGGACGCGATGTCACACTCGTCGGGGATGCTGTTGGTGTTGCAGTCCTGGCTGGTGCCCGTGCTGATGTCGCAGTCGTCGGGCACGCCGTTGGTGTTGCAGTCGGTCTGGCACTCGTCGGGGATCCCGTCCGGCTGGCAGTCCTGGCTGGTGCCCGCGCTGATGTCGCAGTCGTCGGGCACGCCGTTGTTGTTGCAGTCCGTCTGGCACTCGTCGGGGATGCCGTCGGGCTGGCAGTCCAGGCTGGCGCCCGAAGCGATATCGCACTCGTCCGGGACGCCGTTCGTGTTGCAGTCCTGGCTCGTGCCGGACGCGATATCACACTCGTCGAGGACGCCGTTGGCGTTGCAGTCGAAGCTCGTGCCCGCGGCCAGCTCACACTCGTCGGGGATACCGTTGGTGTTGCAGTCCATACTGGCACCGGAGGCGATGTCGCACTCGTCGGGGATGCCGTTGGCGTTGCAGTCCAGGCTGGTTCCAGCCAGGCGCTCCTCCGAGACCAGGACGTTGTCGAAGTACAGGCCGCCGCCCACGTCGGACAGGACGGAGCTGCCGGGGTAGATCACCATGCGGTCCACCGAGCGCGGGTCGGAGCTGCCGACGTAGGCGTAGCAGGTCTCCCAGCTGGTTCCGGTGTGGACCAGGGCGCCGTCGACCCAGACCCGCACCACGTCGTTGCCCTCGGCGCCGAAGCCGCCGGGGCCGAAGCCGTCGACGAAGACGATCTCGATCTCCAGGGTGTGCCAGTCGGCGTAGGAGAGGTTCAGGTCGATGTCGGTGGAGGGGAAGGCGCCGCAGCTCATGCCGCTCGAGTTGTCCCCGGTCTCGAAGAACGTCAGGTCGAAGCCCGTACCGTCGTCGACGATGCGCACGAAGCCGTGGCGGCAGTCGTCGCCGCAGGCGGCGGCCACGTTCATCGCGAAGCCCGTCTGGGCAGCGCCCGTTGCCGAGCGGAAGTCGAGGGACCCGTACCAGCCGTCGGTGCTGGCCGGCTCGGCGCCGAAGTCGTCGATCGAGGTCGACTCGCCGGACTGACCCAGCCAGCGCGGCGCGTGGGGCCGCGTCTGCAGGTTGCCGGCGTCGCCCTGATCGGAGAAGCGCCAGACCTTGCCGTGGGCCGGGTCCGTGCCGCTGAGGTCGACGACCTCCTCATCCGTGGTCGCCGAGCGCACGGACCAGGCCTGGGCGCTGGGGTTCGTGCCGCTCACGGGGGGCGAGACGGTGCTGCCGTCGGGGGCCAGGGCCTGGACCGACGAGCCGGCCACGAAGCCCGCGGGCTCGAAGTCGGTGACGGAGGCCTCGGGCGGGGGGGCGCCGCCGGCCAGGTCGCAGTCGTCAGGGACGCCGTTCATGTTGCAGTCCTCGCTCGTGCCCTCCTCAATGTCGCAGCCGTCCGGGAAGCCGTTGGCGTTGCAGTCCTCACTGCCCTCGGCCACAGCGCAGTCGCAGCCGAAGGTGTTGCCGGCGTAGGTCGCCACGCCGGGAGCCAGCTCGTCGAAGGCGCCGGCGACGGCGTCGTACACGCTGACGCAGAAGCGGAAGCCCTGAATCGTGTTCCCGGTCACGCTGACCACCGAGGTCGGGTTGATCATCGGGAAGGTGCCGTCCCCGGTCTGGAAGTAGATGCCCGAGGTCGGCGGGAGGCCGCCGATGTCGCCGACATCACCGCCCTGGAAGTCGTTGTTCGAGACCGTGACGTCGCTCAGGTGGCCGCGCAGCTTCAGGGCGTAGACCGCGGTCGCGCCCGCGCCGAAGGTGCCGGAGAAGGTCACGTCGTTGTCGTCCAGGATGACGGGCCCGTGGGTGAACGTGGTGTCGAGGCGCACGTCGAGCACCCCCGTATTCAGCGTCGCGTCGCCCACGTCCTGGGTGATCTGGTTGCCCTGGATCGTGATCGGACCCACCAGGGCGCTGTTGCGATGCCACAGGATGACGGCGGAGCTCGAGATCCCGGAGATGATGTTGTTCGAGAAGCTCAGGTCGAAGACGTCCACACCGGCGCCGGTGTACTCCTTGAAGAGCGTGAGGGCGCGGCGCAGGTTCATGAAGGTGTTGCCGTCGATGGACGACTCGCGGATCTCCTCGGCGAAGACGCCCACGTCGCTCATGCCCGTGAACGAGCAGCCGCTCACCATCAGGCCGCGGCAGGTCGAGACGCTCCCGTCGTTGGCCTGGTACACGCCCCGGGCGCCGCCCGTGAAGCTGGTGCCGCTGATGGTGAAGCCGTCGACGTGACTCGACGAGGCGAAGCGCATCCCGTTCGAGCTGTAGCCGTCGAACTCACAGTCGGTGATCTCGATCGCCGACACCGTCGTGGCGTTGTGGATCTCCATCGCCGT
>JAJFFA010000254.1 GCA_021776885.1 Planctomycetota bacterium | reverse complement strand
CAAAAGGACCGGCACACTGCCTTGCCCGGAAAATGAGATTTTCCCTTTCTCCGTGAAGCGCCACGGCCTTTGCTCCGCCTCGAGCCCCTTGTGGGCCAATGCCATGCGAACCTTCCAAACAGTGGGGACTAAAGCGCACATTGGGATCGGCGGCGGCCAATTCGTAGAGTACTAGATTCATTGTTGTACTTCTGCTGATGGAGCGGTTTGACCGAAAAGGATGGATTCGCCTTCTTCGGTGACAGTTGGCTCCGTGTTGATGAATACCGCTTGCGTGTCTTGTGACGGATGTCCTTCACTGTGCGCTCCGCGGCTTCCTGGTGGCGTTCTGTTCTGTGTCCCATCATACACTCCACAACGGTGATGATGAGCCAAAACTCCTTCGTTATGCAAAGACCTTATAATGTTCCATAGGCGCTGATGTCGGACACTTTGTATGGTTTCGGCTCGCCTTGATGTTTCGGTGTCATGGTTGTCGCCTCAGCAGCATTGGGGCATAGACGATTACGAATCCCGAAAAGGCCAACACCCAAGCTCCCGCCGAAGCATGGAGCATCAGATCCCTCGATACATTGAAAGCGGCGAGGAGTCTGGTGATCACCGAAGTTACCGCCATGATGTAGATCAAGGTAATTGGAAACGTTGCGATCATTGCGCGACCAGCATGGCCAAGGCTTGCACGTGTCATGACGGCCAGTGTCATTAGACCAATAGCGCCCGTCGTCCATGCATGTAGAGCGCCCGACGAGGCGAGGATGTCAGGGCGCCAGATAGTCAACGATAGCAACAGAAAGCCGACTGGGACGAACGCGAAGGCGATGTGCAATATCGAGACGAGTGGCTCGGTCGAGGTCCGCTCGCCGGCCCAACGGCTTAGTCTCGCGAGGTTGGCAATACCTGCCATCATCGAAGCCAAGGCCGTCAATTCCGCATCCGGCGTAATGATCCAACTCGCAAGCGCCAAACCACTCATCGAGATGACTCCAATATCAAAGCGGTTGAATGGAGTCGGGAGACGTCCGGGATTCTCGCGTACGAGCCAGTTGCGCGTGAAGCTCGGGATAATTCTACCACCAATGAGAATGATCAGGAAAATTGTGGAGGCAATTCCGATGCGGATGCCGTGACCGTCGCCAATATCGTAAGCCGCCTCGATGTGAAAGGCGGCATTTCCTGCAAGCATTATACCGACGACAGCGAGAACCTTGAGATTGCGTGCATTCTTGCCAGCAATAATCTCACGAGCGATGACTGCTCCAAGCGCTGCAAGAAATGCGAGGTCGAAAACCGCCGAAAGCGTCGCACCGATCATAGCGGAGGCAAGAACGGCAACGCGACCGCACAGCCAGATCAGAAAAAGAATCAGAAGCGGCGTACCGGTAATCGGCAAACGTCCGGTCCAATTCGGGACGGCGGTGAGAAGAAATCCGGCTATGACGGCGGGAACATATCCATAGATCAGTTCGTGCGCATGCCTGTCTATGGGGCTCATTGCGCTCGGAAGAGACAAACGGCCGGTTAGCATCAGCAACCACAGCGCAACAGCCACGACCGCCCATGCGGCGCTCGCAAGAAAAAAGGGGCGAAAACCGTAGCTCAGGACTGCCGGCCCGGCATATGAATGAACCTGCTCAGTTGTCGTTGTCATGTTGGGCTCGGAATTTTGAGTGACCGCGGCTTATCATAGCCCGCGACGATCCAGTCCATCGGGATATCGTGCCATTGTGGATAGATGGTCGGGATGGCGCCGAGTTGATAACCGACGCCAATGATGACAGGCTTTGAGGGCAAAGCCGCCAACGTCCGATCAAAGTAGCCGCCACCATAGCCGAGACGATAACCGGCTTGGTCGTATCCAACAAGTGGCGCAATGACGACGTTTGGGTGGACAATCTCGCCATTGGCCGGAAATGGAATGTTCCAGATTCCAAGCTCCATGGCCGCATTGGGCACCCATTCGCGAAATTCGAGTGGCTTTGCCTTGGCGATCACGACCGGCAGCGCCACGCGCCAGCCGGTTGCGCAGGCATGCCCCATCCAGTGGCGTAAATCAGGCTCCCCGCGAAACGGCCAATAAAGACTGATCACCGGAGACGGAGCATCTGGAATGAGCGCATCGAGTTGATTTGCAATGCGGTGTGAAATTTTTTCTCGCTCGCTCACCGGCAATCCCAGTCGGGTCGCAATCAGCCGATCGCGCTCGGCCTTGCGCCATCGCGCAACATCGCGTGCCTGCAAGCGATCAGGCATAAAGCCACTGTACGCCGGATCGATCTCATGCATGAAACATGGTGGCGAGGAAAACTGTTCGCCATCTCTGTCGTCAGGGGGCTGGCTGGCACTCATGGCTCTACTTTCCCTGCTTGCTGGAGTTCTTGCCGGTCCCAAGCGATCGCACAATGCGTTGCGAACCGTCGGTGACTGCCGCGGCCGGATGGGGCGGGCAGCCACTAGAGACCAGTTCGCGCCAGACTGCGCCCCAGCCATTTTTCTTACTGGTTATTATTGTCTCTTGCCAATTACAGGACGTCGTTCTCGACGTCTCCGACGTTGTACCCGAGTTTATCGAGCCCATCCTCTAAATAGTCCGCCAGCAACGGAATACCCATGAGATACTGGCTCGTCGCGTTGACGCGCTCACCAAGAGCGGTTTCGATTGCGTCCGCAAGCTCCTCTGCCTCGTATGTGCCCCGCCCGATCCACATCAATGCCACGAGCGATGCCTGCTCATCGACGTTCAGCACATCGATAAAAGACGCCAGTTCTGTCGCGATTGGGTCCTGCCCGTTGTCCTCCAGGACTGCGTCGGGACTTTCCTCGGTTTCAGTGCCGCCGGGATCATCGCCCCAAGACGCGACTTTTCCATCAAACTCCCGCGCCCGAACAATGACGTGGGCGACCTTCTCTGGAGCAATCTGCAGCATCTCGATCTTTCTCCACCTTCTGACCGCCACAGCGGGTTGAACGATAAACCAGTGGTGTCAGGCGCGAGCAGAATTGCGTATGACCGAGATCAACTGGATTGCAAAAAAAACGGACAGTTGCGCCAACTTCTGCGGCGCGGTGATTGATCTTGATCAAACGGGTCGGAGAAACGGTGTTCTAGATTCTGTTCAGTCCTGCCACGCCATTGCGCGGGTTTCTTGACAGCTGAAGGGAGTTTGAAATGCCGACCCGGCTTACGAAGCCCCATTGTGCAATGATCGTTCTTGCGGTCATCTGTGCATGTTCGTCCCCGGCAATAAGCGAGGAAAAAATCGAAGTCCTGCCGGACGCAGCGCGCGGACAAGCGACAGCAGAACGCCTGTGCATCAGCTGTCATGTGATATCCGAGGACAGTACTGCAGAGGTGCCAGCCGGCGTGCCAACATTCAAAGGTATCGCAAACAAGAAAACGCAAACTGCTGACAGCATTCGTAATGTCCTGATCGCACCGCACGCACCGATGCCTGACGTACAGCTGACGCGCATCGAAATCGAAGACATTATTTCCTACCTCGACCGCTTGAGGGCACCAGAGGCTGGACCACCACTTCATCCAAAGAAGAAAAAAGTCGCCCCTAAGCCTGAACGTCCCGAACCGACATGA
>JAJFFA010000253.1 GCA_021776885.1 Planctomycetota bacterium | reverse complement strand
TACGACCTGGTCGTCCTCGAGGACGACCTGTCGTTCTTCCCGCCCTACAACGCCGCGCCCCTGGTGCGCGGTGAGACGCTGCGCGCCCATCCAGAGCTGCGCGATGTCCTGGCCGAGCTGGCCTTCCGCATCGACGACGGGCGCGCCCAGGCGCTCAACCACAGGATCGAGGTCGGGGCCGAGTCCTTCGAGGCCGTGGCGCGGGACTTTCTGGCCGCCGAGGGTCTGCTCGAGGCGCAGCCCCGGGCAGCGCGCGCCACCCCGCGCGCCGAGCGCGGCCTCTTCTCCGCCCTCTGGACCCAGCGCACCCCGGGGCTGATCCTCGAGCATCTCTTCCTGGTCCTGCTCTCCGTCGTGCTGGCGGCGCTCCTGGCCATCCCCCTGGGACTCCTCGTCACCCGTCACCCCGCGCTGCGGCGCGCCGCTCTGGGCACGGCATCCGTGCTGCAGACGGTCCCCGGGCTGGCGCTGCTCGCCTTTCTGATCGCCGTCCCGGGCCTCGGGCTGGGGGCCGACTCGGCGGTGGTGGCCCTGGTCGTCTACGCCGTCCTGCCGATCCTGCGCAACACGGTCACCGGGCTCGAGGGCGTGGACCCGGAGCTGATCGACGCCGCGCGCGGACTGGGCCTGACACCGCGCCAGGTGCTGCTGGAGATCCGCCTGCCCCTGGCGCGCCGCACGATCCTGGCCGGGGTGCGCACGGCGGCGGTGATCGGCGTCGGCATGGCGACCCTGGCGGCCTTCGTCGGAGCCGGTGGACTGGGTCAGCCCATCGTGGAGGGCCTGTACCTCAACGACACGGCCCTGGTGCTCTCGGGTGCGATCCCGGCGGCGCTCCTGGCCCTGACCGTGGACGCGCTCCTGGGCGGCCTGGAGCGCCTCTCGACGCCCCGTGGGCTGCTCTGAGACCCGCGCCCGGCGGGCGGAAAACCCTTCCACCCCCTGTCACGGCCGCTTTTGAGCGGCGTCCCTCCCAGGCGCCCATCCTGGGGTAGTCTCAGGTGTAACGCCGCTTCGACCACGAGGAGATTTCACACCATGCCCTACGAGCCCAAAGAGCCCTTCCAGGAGTCGAACCTCGAGTCGGCCGAGTACCGCGAGCGTCTGATGAAGAAGCTCAACTGCTTGATCGCAGTGCTCGAGGTGGCGAACGCCAAGGTCAAGCGCTCCCTCGCCGGTCCGTCCCCCGACGTGGCGCGCTTGACCAAGATCCAGGGCAACCTGAAGAGCACCCTCGAGGTCTGCCGCCGCGCGCGACGTGCCCTCGAGCGCCGCCAGCGCCTGCCCGAGGGGCTGCCCGAGAACCTGGCCGAGGTCGTGCGCCGCACGCGTGAGGTCAAGAAGCGCATCCCGCGCCTGCCCCAGGGCGCGCGCTTCGAGATGCAGGACTCCGACGAGTTCAAGCGCTTCGATTCGATGGGGCGCATCTCCGCCGACGAGCTGACGGGCTGCGACCTGGACGAGCTCTCGCGCCGCCTGCAGCAGGACTGACAGCCAAGGATTCCCAGCCACGACGGCGCGTGCGGCCCCTTCCGGCCGTGCGCGCCGTCGTTCTTGGCTCAGAGCACCGCGGCGAGGGCCTCTGCCACCAGCTCGTCCGGCGGCGTGCCCGACGCTTCGGCCTCGTAGCCCAGGATCAACCGGTGGCGCAGGGCGGGGGCGGCCACGGCCGCCACGTCCTCCGCGCTGACGAAGAGCCGGCCCTGGACGAGGGCGCGGGCCTTGGCGCCGAGCAGGATCGCCTGGCCGCCGCGCGGGCTCGCGCCATAGCGCACCAGGCCGCGCACGCGCTCGGGGGCGCCCGGGGTGCCCGGGTGGGTGGCGAGCACGAGGCGCGCGACGCTGCGGATGATGTCGCTGCTGACGGGCACTTCGCGCACCAGCTTGCGCATGCGCTTGACGTCGGCGGGACTCAGGGTCGCCTTGCCCTGCCTTCCAGGCGCGCCGGTGGTCGCCGCCAGCACCGCCCCCAGCTCTTCCTCGCCGGGCAGGTCCAGCTCGATCTTGAACAGGAAGCGATCGAGCTGGGCCTCGGGCAGGGGGTAGGTGCCCTCCATCTCGATCGGGTTCTGGGTCGCGATGACCACGAAGGGCTCCTGCAGCTGGCGCGTCTCGCCGAAGACGGTGACCTGGCCCTCCTGCATCGCCTCGAGCAAGGCGGACTGGGTGCGCGGGGTGGCGCGGTTGATCTCGTCGGCCAGGAGCACCTGGGTGAAGATCGGGCCCGGCTCGAAGGTGAAGTGCCGGCCGCCGGCATCGTCCAGCTCGAGGATGCGCGTGCCGAGGATGTCGGGCGGCATCAGGTCGGGCGTGAACTGGACGCGCGAGAAGTCGAGGTCGAGGCTCGTCGCCAGGCTGCGCACCAGGGTCGTCTTGCCCAGGCCCGGGGCGCCCTCGAGCAGGGCGTGGCCGCCGGCGAAGAGGCACAGGAGCAAGAGCTCGACGCAGTCGTCCTGGCCCAGGAAGCTGGCTCCGACCTCTTCGCGCAGGGCGGCGAACGAGCGCTGCAGCTCCTCGACCTCTTGCTGTTTGGCTTGGGTGTCGCTCATGGGCAGATCGAGAGGATGTAGCGGAGGAGCTGTTCGAGGGACTCGACGCGTTCGGACTCACGCGGGTCGGCGGCGTGGCGCCCGTGATCGACCAGCACGGCCGAGAGGCCCGCACCCCTGGCGCCGCGGATATCCTTGTCGATGTGGTCGCCCGCGTGAAGTGCCTGGTCGGATCGGATGCCCGCCTGCTCCAGGGCGCGCTCGAAGAGGGCGCGCTCGGGCTTCTCCAGTCCCTCGCTGGCCGAGGCCAGGACGGGGTCCAGATGCTCGGCCAGCCCCAGGCCCTCGAGCAGCTCTGGCAGGTGTGGGCTCCAGTTCGAGATCATCCCTACCCCCAGCCCCCTATCGCGCAGGGAGCGCAGCAGGTTCAGGGTTCCCGGGAAGAGTTCGAAGGTCGTGGGGTCGGAGAAGCACGCGAAGAGCTGCTGCTCGAGTCCAGGCAGCGCGTCGCGGGGGAGCCCCAGCCCGGTATGAAAGATCCGTTCGATGAACGCGCGGAACCAGCCATCGCTGTAGCGCTGGGCCGCGCCCGCTCCGCTTCCGATGACGCGCGGCAGGGCGGCGTGGGCCTCAGCCATCCGGCGCGCCATGGCCGCCTCGTCCAGGGCGAGCCCCACGCTCGCCGCCGCCTCGACGTAGAGCGCCGCGCGCGAGCGCCGCTCGCGCGCCTGGGTGCCGCCGAAGTCGAGGAACACGTGGGCCAGGGCCATCCGCGGCCGAGTCTCGCACAACGGGCCCGCGTCGTGCTGCTTCCGGCGCTGCTGGTGCTCTCGAGCCTGGGCGCGCTGCCGGCCTGCGCCAGCTCGGAGCCGCGCCGCGAGCGGGCGGCCGAGGTGGCCACGCTGCGTGGCGACTGGGCCGTCGCCGCCGAGCGCTGGTTCGCCGTCTGGGAGGACACCCGGGACGGGCACGCCGCGGTCGAGGCCGGGCGCGCCCTGCTGCAGCTGGGCGACGCCGCCAGCGCCCTGTCCATGGCCCGGGCAGCGCGCGTCCCTGCGCCCGTGCGGCACGTGCCCGGCCGCGCGGCCGCCGACCCGCTCGAGGTCCCGCCGCAGACGGCCCACGCGGCGCTGATGCTCGAGCTCGAGGCCCTGACCCGACTGGACCGCGGCGCAGAGGCCGAGCTCGTGCTGCAGGAGGCCCTCGGCCGTGCGCCCCGGCCCGAGCACTTCGCGCGCCTGGCCGAGCTGCGGCTGACGCGGGGCGACGAACTCGAGGCCCTCTCGCCCCTGCGCAAGGCCGTGTCCGCTGGCGTCGGCGGCGCGCAGGCCCGGCGCTCCCTGGCGCGCCTCGAGTCCCAGCGCGGCTCGGCGCGCGCGGCCTTCGAGCTGTGGATCACCGAGGACCTGAGGGACCCCTCCACTCCGCTCGAGGATCTGCTCCTGGCGGCCCGCACCGCCCGCGACCCTGAAATCGGGGACAGCGGCCGGGCGATCGTCTGGCTCGAGCGCGC
This sequence comes from Planctomycetota bacterium, assembly GCA_021776885.1. Classification (GTDB taxonomy): domain Bacteria; phylum Planctomycetota; class UBA1135; order UBA1135; genus JAJFFA01. Next base: position 1,840 of record JAJFFA010000253.1, on the reverse strand, counting down.
TCGGGGCCTCGCGCCGCAGTCGGTGGAGGTCGAGCTCGAGCTGTGCGCCGCGCATGCGGGGTCCGGTTCCCTCGACGCGGCCATCGCCAGCGCCACCCGCGCGGTCGAGCTCGACCCCACCCGGACGGACTCGATCGAAGCCCTGCTGCGCCTGTGCCTCGAGCGCGCGGCGCAGGGCGATCGCGGGCGCGCCGAGGAGCTGATCGAGCGCGCCAGCCAGCTCGAACCGGAGCGACGTGCGGACCTCGAGTCGCTCCTCGTCGTGCAGCCGGAAGAGCAGCCCGTGCCGCAGAGCGGCGCGACCGACCCGGAGTAGTGCCGGGCCACGAGGCGTGCCTCAGACGGAGATGACGATCTTTCCCCTGGCGCGACCCTCGATCAGGTACCGCAGCGCGTCGGGGACCTCGCTCAGCGGGTAGACCCGGTCGATCACCGGCGTGACGTCTCCAGCCTCGATCAGCTCGCCCAGAGCGCGCACGTGCTTGGAACTCTCCGCAGCGATGAACGGCCGCAAGCGCTGGCGCAGGAAGGGTGACCACGCGAGCGCCCTCAGCTGGCGGTCGGTGCCGCCCATCCAGCGGCCCCCCTCCTCACCGCCGACGATCACGAGGACTCCGCGCGGGGCGAGGATCCGCCTGAGAGATGTCAGCGAGCGATTCCCGGCGATGTCGAGGATGACGTCGTAGCGCACGGCCGCTTGCGTGAAGTCCTCGCGGGTGTAGTCGAAGACGTGCTTCGCACCGATGGAGCGGACCATGTCCCGCTTCGACCCACTGCACACCCCGCTCACTTCCGCACCCAGCGCCCTGGCGATCTGCACGGCGAACGTTCCCACGCCGCCCGACGCTCCCGTGACGAGCACGCTCTGGCCGGCCGCTAGCTGCCCCTTGTCGCGCAGCCCCTGCAGGGCCGTGCCGCCGGAGATCGGGGTCGCCGCCGCCTGCTCGAAGCTGAGGCACGTCGGCTTCGGGGCCAGCTTGTCCGCGCTGACGCATGCGAACTCGGCGAAGGAGCCGTTGCAGATGCCGAACACCTCCTGGCCCACGCGGAACTGGCTGACGTTCTTGCCGAGAGCTTCGACTCGCCCCGCGACGTCCAGACCGGGAACGGGGTACTTGGGAGCGCGCAACCCGAAGCCCAGACGAACCAGGTACGGCAGGCCCGTCATCAGGTGCCATACGCCGCGGTCCAGGCCGGCGGCGTGGACGCGTACGAGGACCTCGTCGTCCCCGGGTTCGGGCTGGTCGATGTCCCGGAGTTGCAGGACATCCGCCGAGCCGTACCGGTCCTGGATGATCGCTCTCATCGCGTACGAGCCCCGCGTTGGTGGGTCGGCCGACCTGGCCATGTGCACGTGAGTGCGCCCACGCTGCGCGGGCGCGCTAGCCCTCGGCCAGCACCTTCTGCATCACCTCGTCGAGCTTCTCGGACAGCTCGTCCGCGAAGTCGTCTCCGAAGTCCATGCGCAGGACGTCGATCTCCTCGAAGGTGTAGCGGCCGCTGCTGCGGCTGAAGGGCACGCCGTACTCCCACTTGTTGCCGTCCGACGCGTGGATCACGATCTCGACCTGATCGTCGCCCTCGACGGGCTCGACGGTGTAGCTCACAACTTCGTACTCGGACATCGATCTCCTCGGGGGGGCGTGCTCTGGGGCCCGACCAGCCTAGCCCCGTCGGTGCGGGTCGGAAAGCGCTAGGAGTCGGAGGCTTCGTCGCTGACAGGCTCGCCGCCGACGTTGCGGACGCGGTCCTCGACGCGCTCCTCGACCAGCCTCAGGCGCTGCTGGCGCACGGCCAGGCGGTGCTCCTCGTCCCCGGCCGCCCCCGCCCGGCGGCTGCT
>JAJFFA010000252.1 GCA_021776885.1 Planctomycetota bacterium | reverse complement strand
GCCCACGTCGATCGTCCCCCCGGACAGGGCCACCGAACGGCGCACCTCGTTCTCGAGCTCGCGCACGTTGCCGGGCCAGCGCCAGGCGACCAGGGCGGCCATGGCTGCTGGGGTCAGTTTCGGGCGCCGCCCCTCGTCCGCGCCGACCCGCGCCAGGTAGAAGCGCACCAGGTGCTCGACGTCGCCGCTGCGCTCGCGCAGCGGCGGCAGTTGGATCGTGATCACGTTGAGCCGGAAGTACAGGTCCTCGCGGAAGCTCTTCTCGGCGCACATCGCGCGCAGGTCCTTGTTCGTCGCCGCCACGAGCCGCACGTCGACCTTGCGCGTCTTGTTGGAGCCCACCGGGCGCACCTCGCCGTCCTGCAGCACGCGCAGCAGCTTGGCCTGCATCTCGAGCGGCATGTCACCGATCTCGTCCAGGAAAACCGTGCCTCCATCGGCGGTGACGAAGTGCCCCTCGCGGTCACGCTCCGCCCCGGTGAAGGAGCCCTTGGTGTGGCCGAAGAGCTCGCTCTCGAGCAGGTTCGCCGGCACCGCGGCGCAGTTCTCGGCCAGGAAGGGCTTGGACTTGCGGCGCCCATACTCGTGCAGCGCCTTGGCGACGAGCTCCTTGCCCGTCCCCGTCTCGCCCTGGATCAGGACCGAGACGTCGCTCGGCGCGACCTTCTCGAGCAGATCGAACACGCGCCCCATCGCGGGGCTGTCGCCGACCATGCCGAATCGGCGCGGCACGTCGTCCGAGGCCGGATCTCCGTCGGCCGCCCCGCCCGGCGCCCTGCCTGGTGCCAGCTGGCCGTCCCCGCGCAACCCCTCGACCCGCGCCTCGAACGCACTGCGCAGCTCGCCCAGGGCACCCTGCTCGCGCGCCTCCGCGAGCAACGCGTCGAGGCGCTCTTCGATCCAGCGGGGAGCGCCGCTCATGCGCGCTCGAGGTTCGCGTACTGGAGCAGGAGCTGCTTGGTTCCGTAGTCGTCGAAGTTCACGGTCGCCCGGGCGTTGATCCCCGAGCCCGAGAGGGTCAGCACCTTGCCCGGTCCGAAGTGCGGGTGCAGCACGCGCGCGCCGACCGCCAGATCTGGAGCGCTGGCCGGCGCTTCGAAGGCACCCAGGGCCTCTTCCTCGTCCATCTCCGGCGTGCCGCCCTCGACCAGCTCCTCGGGAATCTCCTCGAGGAAGCGCGAGGGACGGTTCCAGCGGCTCTCGCCGAAGAACAGCCGCGTGCGCGCCCAGGACAGAAACAGGCGCTCGCGGGCGCGGGTCAGCCCGACGTAGAACAGCCGGCGCTCCTCCTCCTCGCCGCCCTCGGCGATCGCCCGCGCGTGGGGCAGGAGCTCTTCCTCGACTCCGACGATGAACACGTTCGGGAACTCGAGTCCCTTGGCGGCATGCAGGGTCATCAGCGCCACCTTCTCGGCGCCCTCCTCCATGCCGTCGACCTCGCTGACCAGGGCGATCTCCTCGAGGAAGCCACGCAAGCCGGCGTCGGGGTGCATGCGATCGAACTCTGCGGCGTGGGTGCTGAGCTCGTCGATGTTGGCCTCGCGGTCCTCGGTGCCGCCGCCGTCGTCCATGGCGCGCATCCAGGCCTCGCGGTCGATCGCCCCCAGGACCAGGTCGATCGCGACGGCTGCCCCCACCTCGCGCAGCTCTTCGAGGGCATCGAGCATGCGCCCGAACTCGGCCAGCCCCTTCTTCGCCCGACCGCGGATCTGGGCCAGGGCTTCGTCCAGGCGCACGGCCTCGCAGAGGGACAGGCCGCGCGCCGACGCGAACTCGGCCAGGCGCGTCAGGCTGGTCTCCCCGATCCCGCGTGCCGGAACGTTGACCACGCGCCGGAAGGCGATGTCGTCGCGCTGGTTGATCGCCAGACGCAGGAACGAGATCAGGTCGCGCACCTCGCGCCGCGAGTAGAACTCCACGCCGCCGACGACCTGGTAGGCCAGGTTCGACTGGCGCAGGGCGGTCTCGAGCGCGCGCTGCATGAAGTTCGCGCGGTAGAAGACCGCCACGTCCGACAGCTTCCCGCCCTGGGCGCGCAGGCCGCGGATCTGGTGTGCCAGCTCGCGCGCCTCGTCGTTCTCGTCGCCGCACTCGAGGACGCACAGGCGCGCGCCGTCGTCCGCCTCGGTCCACAGGCCCTTCTGCTTGCGCTCGGAGTTGTAGCCGATCAAGGCCGAGGCGGCCTTGAGGATGTTGCCCTTCGAGCGGTAGTTCTGCTCGAGCTTGACGACGGTCGGGGTACCGAAGTCCTGCTCGAAGTCGAGGATGTTGCGCACGTCGGCACCGCGCCAGGCGTAGATCGACTGGTCCGGGTCACCGCACACGGCCAGGTTGTCGTGGCCGCTGGCGAGGTGCCGCGTGATGCGGTACTGGACACGGTTGGTGTCCTGGTACTCGTCGACCATGACGTGCCGGAAGCGCCGCGCGTACTGGTCGCGGATACCCGGGTGGTGCTCGAACAGCTCGAGGGTCAGGAGCAGCAGGTCATCGAAGTCGAGGGCGTTGTTGTCGCGCATCGCCTGCACGTAGGCGCGGCGCACCTTGCCGTAGACCTCGCCCTCGAGGGTGCCGTCCGTCTCGAGCTCCTCCGGGCTCTCGCCGTCGCCCCAGACCCCGTTCTTGGCGTTGGAGATCCAGCCCCCGAGGGCAGGCGCGCGGAAGCGCGTCGTGTCGAAGCCCTGCTGCTTGATGACGCGCTTGATCAGCTGGTTGCGGTCGCTCGTGTCATAGATCGAGAAGTCCCGCGTGTAGGAGCCCAGGGCCTCGATCTCGCGCCGCAGGATGCGCGCGCCCATGGAGTGGAAGGTGCTGATCCACAGCCCCTTGGTGCCCGGCAGCAGCACCTCGACGCGCTCGCGCATCTCGCGCGCCGCCTTGTTCGTGAAGGTGATGGCCAACAGCTCCCAGGGCTGGATGCCGCGCACCGAGACCAGGTACGCGATGCGACTGGTGATCACCCGCGTCTTGCCCGAGCCGGGCCCGGCCAGGATCAGGAGCGGTCCCGCGTCGTGGGTCACCGCCGTCCGCTGCGGGTCGTTCAGGCGTTCGACCAGCGCCGCCTCGACGGCGTCGCCCGCATCCACCCCGGTGCTCTCGCCCTGCCCCATTTCCGCGTCCGCGAAGCCGCGAACGTCCATCCAAACCAGCGCCAAACCCACATGGTAGTCCGCTGTGCTCAGCCCCCGAAGAGCCAGGCCGGGGAAAGCGTGCGCTCAGCGCGGCTCGAGGCCCTCGATCCACTCGAGCACGCCAGGACGCCCCTGCGCCGCGCCTGTCCCCAGACTCCGCAGCTCCGCCTCGGCCCCCGCGTGCAGGGCGTCGCGCGTGAAGTCGAGCAGGTGCACGGCGACGGCCTGGTCGCAGCGCGCGAAGAGCTCGGCGACGCGCGCCGGGTCGCCGTCGATGGACGCGAACAGCGCCCGGGCCTGGTCGCGCGGACTGCTGCAGACACCGTCCCCGTCCGCGTCGAGCCAGATCGGGTTGGTCGCCGCGAGGGTGTAGTCGTTCAGCGGGTGCCAGAAGGGCCCCTCCACCGCCTCGCCCAGGACCACGGCGACGACCCAGGAGTCGCGCTCGATGGGGACGCGGAACTCGAACTCGAGCTGCTCGAGCTGGCCGCTGCGGCGGCTGGCTTCCATCAGCGTCGCCAGCCCCTCGATCCCGTCGCGGCGCTCGCCGTTGACGAACAGGTGCAGGGCACTGGGCTCGACCCAGGCGGCCGCACGCACGTGGACGGTCACGTCGACGGCGCCGCGGCGCACGGGCGCCAGGTCGCCCATGCGGTAGTCCTCGTCGACCCGCGCGTCGCAGAAGATCCCCATGCCGATCGACGAGCGGCCCTGGGCGATGTTGGCGCAGACCTCGTCGATGGAGATCATCGTCGGGTTGTCCGTCGAGCTCATCACGTAGGTGCGCCCCTGGCCCACGGGCACGCCCACGGTGTGGGAGTCGGAGGAGCCCACGGCCACGATGCGCTCGCCACGGTTGAGCAGGGCGAACCAGTCACGGAACAGGAGCAGGGGGTCGTCCTGCTGGTCCGTGGCGTTGACCAGCTCCATCGCGTCGAAGCTGAAGGGTTCGCTGAAGGTGCTGCGGGCGCCGCTCCAGGGATCGAGGCGCGCGACGCCAAAGGGCCCGTCGGCGATGCTGGGCCAGCGCGGGTGGTTGAGGATCACGACCTGGGCCCCGTGGGCGCGGATCTCGGAGACGATGGCGGGGAACTCGCGCAGGCTGGCGTCGGGGACCTCGTCCTCGGGGTCGAGGGGGAAGGCGTTGAAGTGGCCGACGGGAGTCGAGACCTCGTTGCCGACGATGGGCGTGAAGTGGGCGTTCTGCTCCAACTCTGCCTGGTAGGGGCGGTAGTCCGTGTTGTGGTTGTGGTCCGTGGAGATGGCCAGCTCGACCCCCTCCCCCGCCAGGGTCAGCATGCGCTCCTGCACCGAGGAGTCGCCGTGGCCGCTGAAGGTCAGGGTGTGGATGTGGGTGTCCGCGGCCACGAAGCCGTGGGTGTGCACCTGGCGCTCGAGGCTGAAGCGCAGCTCCAGCCCGCTGCTCTCCAGCTGGAAGGCTTGCTCGTCGACGCTCCACTCCATGCCGCGCGAGGCGAAGGCCGACCAGCGGCCGCGGCGCACGAGGACCTCGCGCACACCGTTGTTGACGTAGGCCACGCCCGGACGCACGGCCACGAGGCCGTCGACGTCCTCGACCGGCGGACGCTCACCCGCTTCGTTCGCGAAGCTGACTCGGGCCGGGATCGGGTTGCCCTGGGTGTCGGTGACCACCAGGCGCACGAGCTCGAGCTCCAGGACGTCGCGCCGCGGGCGCGGATCGATGCGCACCTTGCCGATCACGATGTCGTCGGCGGGCTCGTCCGAGACGAAGGTCAGGGTGTGCGCCCCCGCGCTCAGGCTGCCCGCGGGCAGGGCATAGACGCGCTCGACGAGGTCGTCGCCGCGCGCGAGGGTCAAGAGCGGCTCGCCGTCGAGCAGCACGCGGCAGGGGTTGTTGATGCTGCGCTGCTCGAGCAGCAGGGTCCACTCGCCCGCGTTGGCCGTCGACTCGAAGTCCAGGTCCAGGCGCACGCCCTCGGGGGTCGCGGCGGCCTCGGCCCACTCCGGGGTCTCGTCGTTACCCAGGTGGTGGTAGCCCGCGTCGAGCAGCAGGAGCTCCTGCACACGGGTCGGAACGAGGGCGGTGGCGGCGAGGAGGCCGAGGCCGACGGGCAGGAGCAGCAGCTTCATGGCCGCATGATAGGGGCCAGGCCGGGCCTGCGCTGCCGCAGAGGGGCGCCGGGCGGCCGCCGGGCTGGGCGAGCGGGGCGGCGAGGAGGGGTGGGGGGCCCGGGTCAAGAGTCGTCCTGCTGCCGCGGACTCCCGGGCCCCCCGGAGGAGGAGGAAGGGGATCCGACTAGAGAGCTGGCTCCCCTTCCGCAGCGCCCTACGGTGCTCCTCGTCAGCGGTGACCGAGAACCCGGCCTATACTCCGCCGTCCGGGGCAGCACCGAAGAGCACCCCCGCCCCCCCCGGCTCCACCCTCCTGGACGGGAAGTGGGGCACCGAGGAGATCAGCCGGCACTACGCCGCGGGACGATTCCGCAATCGTCGCGCCGCGGGGCGGGATCCCCGGGCGGTGCGAGCCCTCCTGGCGCGCTTCGAGGCCGACCCGGCGGCTGCGGTCCTCGACGCCCCCTGCGGAACCGGCCGCCTGACCGCGGCCCTGGCCCCGAGCTCGGCAGCCCTGGCCGGGGGCTGCGGCGCAGCGTACGTCGGCCTGGACGTGTCCGCCGCCATGCTGAGCCGCGCCCGGGAGGCGGCCCCCG
>JAJFFA010000251.1 GCA_021776885.1 Planctomycetota bacterium | reverse complement strand
CCTGGCTCGAGGCCCTGGCCGGGAGCCTGCGCGAGGCCTGGATCGGCCCCCTGGCCCTGCCCGAGAGCGAGCTCCAGAACCTGCCCGTCCTGATCGTCGGCAGCACGCGCTCGTTCCGCAGCCTGGACCGCTGGGCCCGTCCACCGTCGCGCCACGGACAGTTCGTGCGCAACCTGTCCGACCCCCCGGGTCTGATCGTCGGCTACCGCGACGACTTCGGCCGCACCCAGCCCGCCACCTGGCAGCGCCTGCCCGTACTGCACACGCTGGTGATCGAGCTCCTGACGCGCTTCGCGGCGGGCCACGAGCTGCCCCCCGAGCCCTGGCTGATCGAGGGCCTGGCGACCTACCACTCCCATCACAAGGAAGAGGACCCGCCCGCCGTCCTGCGCGCCACGCCCCTGCACCGGCGCTCGCTGCAGAAGATCGCGGGGCTGCTCGGCAACCCGCGCGCGGAGAGCGCGCGCCTGCTGCCCCTGGCCGACCTGACGCGGCTGCGCGAACGGCGCGAGATCATCGAACACTTCCGCGCCGCGGCCGAGCGCGCCGGCACCCCCGTGCCGACCCCCGACGACATCGCCGAGCTGTTCGAGGCCCAGTCGATCCTGTGGGTCTTCTTCCTCAACCGCGCCGAGGACGGCCGCTTCCGCGACGGACTGCGCGAGTACCTGGGTGCGGTGCTCGCCGGCCAGGGGGGCGCAGAGGTCCTGGCCCGGGCCCTCAAGGTGCCCGACCTGAAGGACCTCGACGCCGCCTTCCGCGCCTGGCTCGAACACCTGGCGTCCGGCGGACAGGTCGACGTCCCGGCCTCGACCCTCGAGGGCATCCGCTCGACCGAGGACTCCCCCGCCCTCTTCGTCGACCCGCGCGACGACCGCGCGCGCCTGGCCCTGGCCCTGCGCCGGGCCCAGGCCGGCGACGTCAACGGCGCGATCGAGTCCCTCGACGAGGGCATTGCCCTGACCGAGGAGCCGGCCGCCGGGGCGCGCTTCGGGCGCGAGCGCGAGCGCCTGGCCGCGGTGCGCGAGGCGCGCGAGAAGTGGCTCACGACCCTGCCCGGGACCAAGACGCGGCTGCGCGCCGAGCTGCCCGCGGGCAAGCTCGTGACGCGTGTCGAGACCTACACCGACGGCATCCTGACCCTGCGCGACAACCCCCTCGACCTGCGCCAGCTTGCCGCCGACGGCATCCCGATGGTGGACATGGCCGAGAACATGGGCCGTGACATCGAGGAGTATGGTCCGGTCTGGTTGCGCTGCTACGCCCTGCTGCTGGCGCGCGACGAGCGCTGGGAGAACTACCTCGAGCAGACCGACGAGATCCCCGCCGAGCTGCTGCGCGACGCGGTGACCATGGAGGACCTGCTGCGCGAGGGTGAGGCCGCCGCGCGTCTGGAGGACCTGGGCCGCGCGGGGGATCCGCGCAACCCCGCGGAGGCCCGCGAGCGGCTCGACGCCGTGCGCGTCCTGATGACCGAGTACGTCGAGCTGGACAGCGTGCAGAACCGCCTCTCGCCCCTGCGCGATGCCGCCACCCGGGCCCTGACCCAGGTCTTCGACGAGGACGGCCTGGTCTCGACCTTCCGTGGCCAGGCCGAGATCCTCGACGGCGGCCGCCTGCGCGTCGTCTACGAGTTCAAGGACCCGGCCGAGCTCGAGGACTGGGGCCGCCGCATCGGCTACCTCACCGCGCGCCGCGAGCAGTTCGGTCCGGCCCTCGCGGAGGACCAGTCCAACTTCGCCGTCGGACGTGGGGGAGTCGAGGGCACCGGCTCGGCCTGCTTCGTGCACAAGCTGCCCTTCGAGCCGCCCGTGACGATTCGCTGCGAGATGCTCTACGGCCGGCCCGTTCCGGGCGGCGGCAGCCAGGCCAACGTGATGCTCGGCATCTGCGACGACGGCCGCGAGAACTACATCGGCTCGGTCGACTGCTACGACCTCGAGGTGATCGACCTGCCGCGGCAGTACGTGAAGACGGCCTACGAGGAGGGCCCGCGGGCCATCGAGGCCGGTAAGAGCTACCGCCTCGAGCTGGCCAGCGACGGGCGCGTGGCCACCCTGCGCGTCGGCGGGCGCGTGCTGCGCGAGCTCGAGGTCGGGCCGCGGCGCTCGGGCGACGTGTTCTTCTGGATCCACAGCCAGCTGCCGGTCGTGATCCAGCGCATCGAGGTCGAGGGCGGGGTCTCGGCCTCGGCCCGTCTCTCTGCCCGATCCAAGTGGACCCTCGAGCGCCTGGCCGAGCTGGGGCTGTGAGGCGCGGGCTGTGAAGCGCGAACTGGGGGCGGGGCTCCTCGCCCTGGGTCTCGGCGCTGCGCTCCTGGCCCAGGCGGGCGGCGCGCGCCACGCAGCCCTGCTCGAGCGCCTGGCCATGCCCCTGATCGAGGGCGAGGACGTCCTGGCCCGCGCCCTGTGGCGCGCCCACGACGGCGACCTGGCCCTGGCCGAGGCCAGCCTGATGGCCTGCTCCTTCGACCCGCTCGAGGTCGAGCTGCGCAGCCGACTCGAGCGCAACGTGCGGCGCGTCGGCGCATTGCGCCGGGCGCGCGAGGCCTACTTCACCCGCGCGGCGGCCGCCGGGCGACGCCTGCGCCTGGCCCATGCCGGCGAGCCGGCGCAGCTCAGCCTGCTGTCCTACGAGAACGGCCTCCTGCGCTACGAGCACCCACGCCTGGGCCAGGTCTCCGCCGGCCTGGACAGCTTCGACCTGCGCAGCTTCATGACGGCCGTCACCGGTGACGCGGACGAGCTCGCGCCCTGGCTGCAGGCGTATGCCTGGCTGCTCGCGGGCGAACCCGAGCGCGCCGGGCGCCTGCTCGCCGGCGCCGCGTCCCCCGAGGCGCGCGCCCTCGAAGCCGACGCCCGCGCCCTGACCCGCGCCCTGGCCCGGGGCGCCGCCCTGGCCAGCCTCGAGGCCCTCTCCGAGGCCCCCGCCCCCGACACCCTGGCCCGCGCGCGCCACACCCGCGGGCTGCTCGCGCAACTCTGCACCCAGGACCCGCGCCCGGCCTTCGTCCAGGCGCGCCGCGACGCCCTGCGCAGCCTGGCCCTGGACAGCCTCGAGGTCCTGTTCCCGGCCGACGGGATCGAAGAGTGGCTCGAGGGACGGGTCGAGCACCTGGGCGCCCAGCGCGTACGCGTCACCTACGACTTCGGGCGCGAGGCGCAGCTCCTCGACTTCCGCCCCGCGCCCGACGCCCTGGCCTGGCGCCACGCCGAGCTGGCCGAGGGTGCGGGCCCGCCGCCGGCACGCCCCTTTCGCATCGAGGACGGCGCCCTGCGCGGCGGCGGCTGGCTGGCCCTGGAGCACGGGCTCGCCCTGGCCGCGCCGATTCAGCTCGAAGCCGAGCTGTCCTACGCGCCCCTCTCCCCCGGAACGGACGACCTCGGCGCCTTCCTGCTCGGTCTGCAGACCCGGGGCGGTCGCTTCGTCGCGGCCCGCAACCTGGGCGAGCTGTGGAGCGTCGATCCGGCGGACGGGAGCTCCGTGTTCCGGCTCGCTTCCAGCCCCGGGGTCATGGCGACGGGTCGCGCCTTCAAGCTGCGCCTCGAGCTCGACGCGCGCGGGGCGCGGGTGCGCTTCGACGGCCGCGTCAGCGCCGAGCTGCCGGACCCGGGCCCGGAGGGGGGTCGCCCGCTGCTCTGGCTACACACCCCCGGTGAGCTGATCTGCAGCCGCCTGACCCTCGAGGGCGCGCTGGTCGAGCCCTGGGCGGCGGAGGCGCGGGAGGGCTGGATCGAGTCCGAACTCGCGCGCCTGGACCTCGACTGAGCCCGGGCCGGGCCGAAACCCGGAACATTCCTGAACCCGGAAGCACCCCGACGGAGATGGGCTGTCGCCGGCGGGCAGATCGCCGGAAAGGGGGCGCAAGCCCGAGGAGTTACGCGGTGCCCGGCCGGGACGTGGTGGATCCCAACCCGCCCCGGTCGGCGCCGTGCTTCCTGACCTCGCGCGCATCGAGGGCGCCACGATCCGCACCGCGGTCGCCGGCCTGGTCGCCCCCGATGCCGTGCGCTACGGCTGGCACTCCGATCCGGACTGCAACGTGTACAACGGGGTCGGGCTTTCGGCCTCGCCCTTCACGACCGCCCCACGGCCCCCGGACTCACCATGATGCGCCTCGCCCCCGCCCTCGCCCCGCTGCTCCTGGCCTCCGTCGCCTCGCCCCAGTGCCCCGACTGGAGCCCCGGCTTCCACGCCGCCGGCGTCGAGGCCGCGGTGCACACGCAGCTGGTCGACGACCAGGGCGGGGTGAACCTGCTCTACGTGGGCGGTGACTTCGAGGCCGCGGGTCCGACGCCGGCGCGCCACGTGGCGGCCTGGGACGGGGCGAGCTGGCGCGCCTTCGGCGCCGGGCCGCCGGTCGAGGTCTTCGCCCTGGCCGTCTTCGACTCGGGCGCGGGACCCGAGCTGTGGGCGGCGGGCGACCAGTACCTGGGGCGCTTCGACGGCAGCACCTGGCAGCCCGTGGCGACGGACGGGCAGCTGCGCGCCATCGAGGTGCACGACGACGGCTCGGGACCCGCGCTCTACGTCGCGGGACGTCTGCTGCGCAACATCGCCGGGATCGGCGTGGCGGGCATCGCGCGCTTCGACGGCAGCACCTGGGACGATCTCGCGGGCGGGGTGCAGGACGGCTTCGCCACGGGCGAGGTGCACGCCCTCGAGAGCTACGACGACGGCAGCTCGACGACCCTGGTGCTGGGCGGTCGCTTCGACACGGCGGGCGGCGCCAGCCCGATCGAGGGGGTCGCCGCCTGGACGGGCAGCGCCTACGCGCCCCTCGGCAACGGCACCCTGAGCGGGTTCGAGCGCACGGTCTACGCCCTGGCCAGCTGGGACGACGGGCCGGCGGGTCGGCCGGCGCTCTATATCGGCGGCGACTTCGCGCGGGTCGGCGGAGTGAACACGCGCAACTGGGCGCGCTACACCCCGCAGAACGGCTGGGGCCAGCTGCCCCAGGGGCTGGGCCAGGTGAACGGGCTGGCACTGTTCGACGAGCCGGGGGGCGTTCGCGCGCTCTACGCCGCCGCCTTCGCCAACCTGCCGGGCGGCTTCACGCGCGCCGTGCGCTGGGACGGCGTGATGGCGTCCGGGCTGCCGGACGAGCTGAGCATCGACCCCACCAGCGTCGCGGCCTACGCCCCGAATGGCGGCACCCAGGCGCTCTACATCGGCAGCGACTACACCGGGATCAACGCCACCCTGCACGGCATCCGCCCGGGCCACCTGCTGCGCTGGGACGGCGCCGAGTTCGCCGCGCCCAGCCCGGGGGCCGGGGTCGGCGCGCGCTTCGACGCCGTGCACGCGATGACGGTCTTCGACTTCGGCAGCGGACCCGAGCTGCTGGCGGCCGGCAAGTTCAACGCGGTCGGGGGCCAGCCGATCGAGCTCGTGGCGCGCTTCGACGGCTCGCGCTGGGCGCCCGTGGGTTCCGGCCTGCAGGCCTGGCGCGTGGGTGCCCTGGCGCTCCTCGACGAGGGCAACGGCGCGCAGCTCTACGCCACCGGACACGCGATCGGCAAGGACGGCGTCGAGCGCCCGGCCATGCGCTTCGACGGCCAGGACTGGCAGCCCGTGGGCAGCACGATCTCGGCCAACGACCCGCGCAACGCCCTGGCCGTCTTCGACGAAGGCAACGGGCCCGAGCTCTACATGGGCGGCCGCTTCGATCGCATCGACAACGTCACGCGCAACCGCATCGCGCGCTGGCGCGGCGGCAACACCTGGACGCCGGTCGGCGGCGGCATGAGCAACGCGACCTTCGACGAGGTCAGTGCCCTGCTGGTCTGGGACGACGGCAGCGGTGAGTCGCTCTTCGCCGGCGGGCGCTTCAGCACGGCCGGCGGCGTGCCCGTGTCGAACCTCGCTCGCTGGGACGGCAGCGCCTGGCACGACGTCGGCGGCGGAGTCGAGTATGGCCTGAACATCGCGGCCTCCCTGATCCAGGACATGGTCATCTGGGACTCGCCCGACGGGGAGAAGCTGGTGGTGACAGGCTACATCGACGCGGCCGGTGGCACGCCCGCCTTCGGCATCGCGGCCTGGGACGGCAGCACCTGGGAGGCCCTGGGCAGTGGGCTCGGCGGAGCCCCGAACAGCCTGGCCGTGGGCCTGGCCCTGGCGTCCTTCGACCCGGACGGAAACGGCGAACGCCTGTTCGTCACGGGCCGCTTCGAGACCCTCGGCGGCCAGCCCGCCAGCGTCGGCTCCTGGGACGGCAGCAGCTGGACCGGACTCGGCAGCTTCGGCGAGTTCAACACGGGCCAGGCCCTGGCCGAGTACGACGCCGGGCAGGGACGCGCCCTGTTCCTGGGCGGCTCCTTCGGCAGCATCGACGGCGTGCCGCAGATGAACCTGGCGCGCTACGCAGACCCCTGCGGGGCCGACCTGGGCCTGCCGCGTTGCAGCGCGGAGCCCAACTCATCGGGCCAGCGCGGGCTGCTGCGCGCCGACGGCAGCGCCAGCGTGGCGGCCCTGGACGTGACCCTGATCGTCCGTCGCCTGCCCCCCGGGGTGCCGCTGCTGCGCTTCCACGGCACCCTCGCCG
>JAJFFA010000026.1 GCA_021776885.1 Planctomycetota bacterium | reverse complement strand
CGCTGCGCCCGTGGGACATCACGGAAGAGGACCCGATCAACCTCGACGTCTACGAGAAGAAGGCCATCCTGCGCGCTCTCGATGCCTGCGCGGGCGACAAGCTCGCCGCTGCGAAGTTGCTCAACGTCGGCAAGAGCACGCTGTACCGAAAGCTGAAACGCTTCGGAATCCGCTAGCCCGCCATTACCGAACCAGGTTCACAACCACACACCCGGCGGGAGAACGCCGAAGCGCGCCGCAACCGACCGGCCAGGTGTGTGGTTGTGAACCTGGTTCGGTAATGGCGGGCGTCAGTCGTCGAGCAGGAAGGAGACCTCTTCGCCCACCCGTGCGAAGGGGTGGCTGCGTCGGGTCTGGGGGTTGATCAACATCGCGCGCACCTCGGCCACGCGGGCGCCGTCGGGAAGGCTCGGCAAGGGCAGGTCCGCCAGGCGCGTCGTGCGCCCGGCCACGGGCTCCAGCAGCAGATTGGTGCGCGCGCAGACGCGACTCTGGTCGCTGGGGCGGCCGCGCGGGCCCAGGGCGTAGCTGTGCCCGGCCTCGTCGAGCACCCGCACCTGTAGCCAGGCGAGCTGGGGGTGCCCGCGGGCTGCCTCGCCGTCCCCGGTCTCGAGTGGCAGTGACTCGACTCGGATGCGGCCCTCGCTCACCGAGAGGGCGAGCTGCGGAGCCAGGCCGAGGTCCCTGCGGCGCAGGATGTAGAAAGGCTTCGAGCGCGAGCTGCGGTCGGCCACGAGATGCAGCGGGAGGGTGACCAGCTCGTAGTCGTCGAGCGCGGCCTCGAGCAGCTTGACCCGGGCCGGGGTCGGCGTCCGGTCGATGCTGTAGAGCTCGAGCAGCATGCCCAGTCCGAACTCGGAGCGCACGGCCTTCTGGCGCGTGATGAGCGTGGGCAGGAAGAAGTCCGGGCGCTGCGCGAGCAAGGCCAGGACGTCGGTGCGCGGGCGCGGCTCCCAGAGTCCCGCGCGGGTGCCGTCGGGCAGGGGCGTAGCGCGCCCGGACAGGTCGAGCACGCGCATCCCCGAGAGATAGCTCACGGCCCCCGGCCAGGGAGTCAGGAGCGTGCGCCCCGGGGTGGCGTGATCGCGCAGGAAGCGGCCGAGCTCGCGCTGGGTCTCGGTCATGTGGATCTCGTCGTCGAGGGCCTGACGCCCGAGCCGACGCTCGTAGCCGTAGGGCGCCGTCGCGCTGGCCGTCATCCACGACTGGTGCAGGTCGTAGGCCGGGATGGGACCCAGGTCGCCGGGGTACTTGCTGGCGATGGCGCTGACCAGGATGACCAGGGTCAAGAGCGACCAGCACAGCACCTCGAGCCCGCGGCGGTGAGTGTCCAGGGCGCCGAGCATGCCCTGCTGGATCGACACGCAGAGCAGCGGCAGGGCCGGAGCCATGGCGACGTTGAAGGCCAGCGGGCCGCCGGCCTGCAGCACGACCAGCCCGGCCCAGACCAGGGTCAGGGCCAGGGCTCGTAGTCCTGCGCCACTGACCCGCCCCACGAGGCCCAGCACCAGCGGTAGGACGATCAGCAGCGGAATCGCCGTCGCGAAGGCGAAGTCGAGCACGTACGCCAGGCCCGCCTTCATGCGGATGGGGTCGAACTCGAAGAGGCGCCCGAGCAGCGAGCCGTAGAGCGAATCGCCCTCGCGGGTGCGCATCCCGAAGAAGAGCGCTGCGACCAGCAGCGCCGGCAGGGCGGAGACCAGTGCCATGGGCCGGGCTCGGTCCCGGCGCGGGATGAGACGCTCCACCAGGGCGATGGCGAAGAGTGCCGCGGCCATGACTACACCCAGTGGCGACGCCGACACGAGCCCCGCCAGGGCCAGGGCGTAGGTCTTCCTCCAGCGGTGCTCGAGGGAGACGAAGGCGAGGGTCAGGAAGAAGGCCACCAGGGGCAGCTCCGTACCGCTGGCCGCGGCGGCGGCGAAGCAGCCGCTGACCACCAGCAGCGCTGGCGGGATCACCCCCGCGAAGCGATCGGTGGCGAAGCTGGCCGAGACCGAGACCGTTCCGAGGGCGGCCAGCAGCCCGATGGTCTGGCAAAACGTCGTCACGGGTAGGTAGCCACGCTCGGCCACGATCGCCAGGCCGACCAGCAGCGGCGATCCATGGCTCTCGAGCCCGCCCTCGAGCGGGCCGCCGTCCAGGTCCAGGTTGAAGGCCAGGCTGCCGTGCTGGACGAAGTTGCGTGCCAGGCGATAGGCCACGTGGGCCAGGTCGTAGGGCGCCGCGAACTCCTGCGCCGTGCCGATGTGCAGGAAGAGGGCGTGGGCCAGGAGTGCGCCCATGGCGAGCAAGAGTGCCGTTCCGCGGTTCATACGGGAGAGGCTCTCACTCTTCCTCGACCGTGATCACTTCGAGGCCCTCGATGGCGCGCTGCACCAGGCCCTCGACGTCGAACTGGGCCTCCGCGGCGAGGCACTCTTCGAGGCGGCCGTGGATCACGGGGCTCTTGGGCTGGAACACGGTGCAACAGTCGGGTTCGGGGATGGCGGACAGGTCGAAGGTGCCGATCTTGCGCGCGATGTCGATCGTCTCCTCCTTGTCGAAGGCGACCAGGGGCCGCAGGACAGGCATCGAGCTGGCCGCCCCGATGCAGGTCATGTTCTCGAGTGTCTGGCTGGCCACCTGCCCCATGCTCTCCCCGGTGACGAGGGCGGCGTAGCCGTCGCGGCGACTGACGACGGCGGCGATGCGCTGCATCATGCGCCGATAGAGCACGGTGCGGTATCCCTCGGGCGCAGAGTCGCGGATCGTCTCCTGGACTTCGGTGAAGGGCGTCACGTACAGGCGCGCGCGCTGTTGCCAGCGGGCCAGGCTGCGGGCCAGGTCGAGGACCTTCTTCTTCGAGGGCTCACCGATGTAGGGGTACGAGTGGTAGGTGATGTAGGACACGCGGCAGCCGCGCTTCATCGCCATCCAGGCCGCGACCGGGGAGTCGATCCCGCCGGAGAGCAGGGTCAAGACCCGCCCCAGGGTGCCCACGGGCAGGCCGCCGTGCCCCGGAAGGCGCTCGCAGAAGAGCCAGGTCTCGCGGTCGCGCAGCTCAATGCCGAGCTCGAGCTCGGGATCCTTGAGCTGGATGCGCACGTTGCGTGCCACGGGGTCGGGCAGAATGTGGTCCGCAACCATGCAGTCGAACTCGGTCGAGGTGTGCGGGAAGCGCTTGTCCGCGCGTCGCGTGCGCACTCGAAACGTGGTCGGCCGGTCGGTCGGGCGCGAGGCCATGGCGTCGTCGAGGACCCGACCCGCCATGGCCAGGATCGGCTCGACCTCGGTCGGCACGCGCCAGGCCGGCGACACGGTCTTGATCCCGAACACGTCCTGGACACGGCGCGCCACCTGCCGCGTGCGGCCCTCGGGGAAGATCGCGATGCGCCCCTGGCGCAGCTCGACCCGCGCGCGGGCGATCGGCTTCAGCGCGCGGCGGATATTTTGCACCAGGGCGCGTTCGAACATGCCCCGGTTCCCGCCCTTGAGCGCGAGCTCCCCGTAGCGCACGAGCACGGCGTCGGGGGCGCTGGGTAGGGCCTCGGTCATCGCGTCACCTGCGCCAGCTCCAGGGCCGTAGCGCCGAGGGCCTCGAGGGCGCGCTCGATGTCCTCGGAGGTCGTGCTCGTTCCCATGGAGATGCGCAGAACCTGCCGCGCCTCGGCCGGCACGAGGCCCAGGGCCAACAGCCCGGGGCGGGTCTCCAACTCACGCCCCTGGCAGGCGCTGCCCAGGCTGGTCAGGACGCCGCGCGCCTCGAGGTGATGCTCCCAGACCTCCGCCGGCGGTGCGGGCAGCCGCAG
>JAJFFA010000250.1 GCA_021776885.1 Planctomycetota bacterium | reverse complement strand
CAGGCCCCGACCGTGCCCACCAGCGGCGGTCCGAGGAAGCTCGTGGCCTTCCCCGAGAGGGCATAGAGCCCGAAGCTCTGGGTGCGCAGCTCCGGCGGCGCGAGGTGCGCGAGGAACGAGCGGCTGGCCGCCTGCACCGGCCCGACGAAGATCCCCAGCAGCATGCCCACGACCCAGAACAGGGTCAGGGAGTGCACCAGCAGAATCGCGCTGGCACAGGCGATCAGGCACGCCAGGGAGACCAGGATGGTCGCGCGCGGCCCGAGGCGGTCGTCGAGGCCCGCGAAGGCGAAGGCCCCCAGCCCCGCGGTCACGTTCAACGCGCAGCCGAACTTCAAGACCTCGCCCGTGTCCATGCCGAAGGCCGTCGAGGCGTACACGCCGCCGTACACGAACAGGGTCGCGAGCCCGTCCGCGTAGAGCATGCGCGCGAGCAGGAAGCGCACGATGCCGGCGTGGGCGCGCACGTCACGTACGGACTGCGCCAGCTGCCCGAGTCCCTCGCGCACGGCCTGGCGCATGCCGATGCCCGTACCAGGACGGTCCGGCGTGAACAGGAACAGGGGCAGGGCGAAGACCAGGTACCAGCCTGCGGTGAGCACGAAGGTCGCGCGCACGTTGCGATCGTCCTCGCCCGAGATGCCGAGGAAGCCGCCGTCTTCGATGAAGCCGTAGAGCGCGAAGACCAGGCACGAGAGTCCGCCCGCGTAGCCGAGGGCCCAGCCCCAGCCGGACCAGCGGCCGATGCGCGAGGCCGGCGCGAGGTCGGGCAGCATCGCGTTGTAGAAGACGTTGGCCAGCTCGGCCCCCACCGAGGCCAGGGCCACCAGCGCCAGGGCGGTGGTGGTCGAGGCCGGATCGGGGCGCACCTGGAACAGGAGCGCGGTGGGCACCACGCACAGCAGGGTGAAGACGAACAGCCAGGGCTTGCGCCGCCCACTGCGGTCCGCGATCGCTCCGAGCAGGGGGCTGGCCAGGGCCACCAGGAACGACGCGGCCCCCAGGGTGTTGCCCCAGTAGCGGCTGCCGTCCTGCTCCGTCTCGGCCACGCGCCCGGTGAACCAGGCGGCGAAGACGAAGGTCTGGATCACTGTCACGAACGAGCTGTTCGCCCAGTCGTACAGAGCCCAGGAGGCGAGCCCGCGTTTGCGCTCCATCGGCGAATCAGAGCGCCCCGCATGCCCGGAAGCAAGCTCCAGGGCAAGTCCTCGGGCCCGCACGCTTTGGATCGCCGGCGCTCGGCATTACAGTGGTCCTTGCTCGAGAGGTAGAGACGCATGAACCGTACCGACACCCACGCCGCTCCCCCCGTGAACATCGACGACTTCGAAGAGGGCGACTGGGTCGCCTCCCTGCAAGAGGTGCTGCACCGCCGCGGCCCCGACTACGTGCGCGGCCTGCTGCGCGAGCTGCAGCTGCGCGCCCAGGGCGAGGGCGTGGTCCTGCCCGTCACCTCGCGCACGCCCTACGTCAACTCGATCCCGCCCGAGGCCCAGCCGGACTACCCGGGCGACCGCGAGCTCGAGCGCCGACTCAAGAGCCTGGTGCGCTGGAACGCGATGGCCATGGTGGTGCGCGCCAACCGAGCCGAGAGCGGAATCGGCGGCCACATCTCCACCTACGCCTCGGCCGCGACCCTGTACGAGGTCGGCTTCAACCACTTCTTCCGCGGCCGCGACCACGCCAGCGGCGGCGACTTGATCTTCTTCCAGGGGCACGCCTCGCCGGGCATCTACGCGCGCTCGTTCCTCGAGGGGCGCCTGTCCGAGACCCAGGTCACGAACTTCCGCCAGGAGCTCGCCGAAGGCGGCGGTCTCAGCTCCTACCCGCACCCGTGGCTGATGCCGGACTACTGGGAGTTCCCCACGGTGTCCATGGGGCTCGGCCCGATCACCGCGATCTACGCCGCGCGCTTCATGCGCTACCTCGAGCACCGCGGCCTGAAGCAGCCCAGCGACGCCAAGGTCTGGTGCTTCGTCGGTGATGGCGAGACCGACGAGCCCGAGACCCTGGGAGCGATCTCCCTCGCGGCGCGCGAGAAGCTCGACAACCTGATCTTCGTGATCAACTGCAACCTGCAGCGGCTCGACGGACCAGTGCGCGGCAACCAGAAGATCATCCAGGAGCTCGAGGCCAACTTCCGCGGCGTCGGCTGGAACGTGCTGAAGGTGCTCTGGGGCAGCGACTGGGACACGTTCCTGTCCGAGGACCACGACGGCCTTCTGCGCAACCGGATGATGGACGCCGTCGACGGCGAGTACCAGAAGTACCGCGTCGAGGGCGGCGCCTACATCCGCGAGCACTTCTGGGGCACCCACCCCGACCTGGCCAAGCGCGTGGCGCACCTCTCGGACGACGACCTGTGGCGCATGCGCCTCGGCGGCCACGACCCGCGCAAGGTCTACACGGCCTACCGCGCCGCATCGCTGCACGAGGGCCAGCCGACCGTGATCCTGGCCAAGACGATCAAGGGCTACGGCCTGGGCGAGGCGGGCGAGGGCAAGAACATCACGCACCAGCAGAAGAAGCTCAACGAGGAGGAGCTGCTCGAGTTCCGGCGCCGCTTCGACATCCCCGTGCCCGAGGATCAGGTGGGCGAGGCTCCCTTCTACGTGCCCTCCGAGGGCGCGGCCGAGATGATCTACCTGCACGAGCGACGCAAGGCCCTGGGCGGCTTCGTCCCGCGCCGCGTCACCAAGCCGTCGGGTCTCGAGTCCTACGACGACTCGATCTACGACGAGCTCTTGAAGGGCTCGGGTGACCGGCCCGTGGCCACGACCATGGCCACCGTGCGCATCCTGACCCAGCTGCTCAAGGACAAGGACCTCGGGCGCTTCATCGTGCCGATCGTTCCGGACGAGGCGCGCACCTTCGGCATGGATGCCCTTTTCCGCCAGTGCGGCATCTACTCCAGCCTGGGCCAGCTCTACGAGCCGGTCGATACCGACTCGCTGCTCTTCTACAAGGAAGCGATGGACGGGCAGATCCTCGAGGAGGGCATCACCGAGGCCGGCGCGATGAGCTCGTTCATCGCCTCGGGCACGGCCCACGCGTCCCAGGGGCTCTCGACCCTGCCCTTCTTCCTCTTCTATTCGATGTTCGGCTTCCAGCGCATCGGCGACCTGATCTGGTTGGCCGCCGACTCGCGCTGTCGCGGCTTCCTGTGCGGCGCGACCGCCGGACGCACGACCCTGGCCGGCGAGGGGCTGCAGCACCAGGACGGGCACAGCCACGTCCTGGCCCTGCCCGTGCCCAACCTGCTCGCCTATGACCCGGCCTACTCCTACGAGATCGCCGTGATCATCCGCGACGGCGTGCGGCGCATGTTCATCGAGAGCGAGGACATCTTCTACTACCTCACCATCGGCAACGAGAACTACCGCCAGCCCGAGATGCCGGCGGGTTCCGAGCAAGGCATCCTGCGCGGCGCCTATCGCTTCCTCGATGCCCCCGCCGACTTGAAAGGACCCAAGGTGCGCCTGCTGGGCAGCGGCGCGATCCTGAACGAGGCGGTCAAGGCGCGTGACCTCCTGGCCAAGGACTACGGCGTCGCCGCCGAGGTCTACTCGATCACGAGCTACAAGGCCCTGCGCGAGGACATGCTCGACTGCGAGCGCTGGAACCGCCTGCACCCCGACGAGGCCCCGCGCCGCTCGTGGCTGCAGGAGACCTTCGGCGACGACGACACGCCGATCGTCGCCGCCAACGACTACATGGCCGCCCTGGCCGACATGATCGCCCGCGGGCTGCCGGGTCCCCTGACCAGCCTCGGCACCGAGGGCTTCGGCCGTTCGGACGACCGCATCGCCCTGCGCGACTTCTTCGAGGTCGACCAGCGCTGGATCACCCACGCGGCGCTCTCCAGCCTGGTGGAGCACAAGGGCCTGGACCCGAAGGTGGCACGCAAGGCCCTGGGCGAGCTCGGACTGGACCCGGAGAAGCCCAACCCGGCCCACGTCTGAGGGCAGGGAGCCTCCGGGGCGCTGCCCGCGGGTGGGGCTCGGGGGAGCCCGGCCCTCCCCAGCGCCCCTGGAGAGGCGCTGGGGCTGGAATTCGCGGGCCCTCCCTCCCAACAAGGCTTTCCACCTGGCCCGATCTCGAGACCGGGGTTACTCCTTGAATGGAGCGCAGAGTCCTGCGTCGGAGTCCGTCATGAAGCAATTCACCCCCCTGATCCCCCTCTTGCCCCTGTCCCTGATGGTCGCCGCGGCGCCCCTGTTTCTCTCCGCCTGCTCCGAGCAGGCGCGGGTCGAGGCCGCTGGCGTGACCAAGGAAGCCGGCGAGCTGTGGGGCGAGATCAAGAAGTACTCGGTCCTGCAGAAGGGCAAGTTCCAGGTCGCCCTGGGCGAGCGCATGCGCGACGCCGACGAGCGCCTGAGCGTCCTGCGCGCCAAGGCCGGACAGGAGCTGGCCACCAAGCTGGTCGAGCTCGAGCAGAAGCGCGCCGCCCTGCGCGAGCGCCTGGACGAGCTAGGCGGGCAGAGCTCCGAAGCCTGGGGCGAGGTGCGCGACGGACTGGTGCGCTCCTACGAGGACCTCTCCGAGTCGATCGAGCGCGCCGCCGACGAGTTCGAGTGAGCCCCCACGCGGGCTGAGCCCCCGGCCCCGAGATTCTCCGCCCTGGCGGCGGAATTTCCTGCCCGCCCGGAGCCGGCTGGGGTACGCCATGCGGGTGCACCGTCACGCCAGCAAGCTGCGCTGGGCCTCGATCGCCCTGATCGCCCTGGGACTGTTCGCGCTGATGAGCGCCGTCCCCGCCGATCAGGTCCTGGAACGACTACGCAGCCGCATCGACGGCTACGGCGCCCTCGGCCCCCTCGTCTACGCCGGCCTCTTCGTGCTCGGGGTCCTGGCCTTCTTCCCCGGCACGGCGCTGACCCTCGCCTCCGGAGCCCTGCTGGGCTTCCCCGTCGGCGCCTGCGTCGCGTCGCTCTCGGCCACGACCGGCGCGCTGATCGCCTTCCTGCTCGCGCGCTACCTCCTGCGCGCGCGGGTCGAGCGCGCCCTGACGCGCCACCCGCGCTTCGCCGCGATCGACGCCGCCGTCGCGGCCGAGGGCGGCAGGATCATCTTCCTGCTGCGGCTCTCGCCCCTGATCCCCTTCAGCCTGGCCAACTACGCCTACGGCATGACGGCCGTGCGCGGCGCCCCGTACGTCTTCGCCACCTGGGCCGCGACCCTGCCCGCGACCCTGGTGTACGTCTACATGGGGCACGTCGGCGGGGGCGCCATCGCCGGGGAGCGCCCGACCTCCCTGCAGTGGTCGCTCTTCGGCGTGGGCCTGGGCACCACCCTGATCGCCACCGTGATCGTGGCGCGCATCGCGCGCACACGCCTGGCGCGCTCGAGTCCCGACGCCGCTGCGGACAACCCGGCCCCCGGATCCACAGCAACCGGCGCCGCGGCGCCGGTCCAGCGGCTCAGGGCCGGAACCTGGCTGCTGGCCGCCGCTGCCCTCTCGATCTGGGGCGGCGTGCTCTTCGCCCACCTGCGGCCCCAGGTCCTCGCCGCTCTCCTCGGTCCCCCGTCCGTGCGCGCGGTCGAGGCCTACCCGCGGCGCCCCGGCGGACCGGTCTTCGACCACGCGGCCTGGGGCCGGGTCCTCGCGCGCCACGTCCAGAGCGACGGGCGCGTCGACTACGCGGCCCTGGCCCAGGACACGGCGGACCTCGAGCGCTACCTCGACGAACTGGCCACAGCCGAGCTCGACGCCCTGGGTCGCGACGAGCGCCTGGCCCTCGCGCTGAACGCGTACAACGCCTTCACCCTGCGCCTGGTCCTCGATCACCTGCCCCTGGCCTCGATCCGTGACATCCCGGCCGCTGAGCGCTGGCGCGGTCGCTCCTGGCTCCTGGGGGGAGCGCCCATCACCCTCGAAGAGCTCGAGCACGGGGAGGTCCGCGCCCACTACGTCGATGCGCGCGTGCACTTCGCCCTCAACTGCGCCAGCGCGTCGTGCCCGTCCCTCGCAGCCGAGCCCTTCCGCGGCGCGCGCCTCGAGCAGCAGCTCGACGCCTGCGCCCGGCGCGCCCATGGCGACCCGCACAGCTTCGCCTTCGACCCGGCGAGCAGGACCCTACGCCTGACCCGGCTCTACGACTGGTACGCGTCGGACTTCGCGCGTGACGCGGGCTCGACCCTCGAGTTCGCGGCGCGCTACGACGCGCAACTGGCTGCGGCCCTGGCGCGCGGCGAGGAGCCGCGCGTCGAGTGGATTCCCTACGACTGGAGCCTGAACGCGGCGCCCTGAGGCGCGCTGCCGCCTCAGCGACCGTTGGCCGCGGTCGGCAGCTGGGGCCCGAGCTCGCGTGAGATGGCCTCCTCGCGCTCCGCGGCCTCGGCCAGGATCTCGGCCACCTGGCGCTGGGTCGCACGCTGGCGCACCTGGAGCTCGAAGGCGGCCAGGCCGACCTCCTCGGCATCGGGGTGCTGCAGGCGATCGACGGCGCGTGCCTTGGCCAGCTCGA
>JAJFFA010000249.1 GCA_021776885.1 Planctomycetota bacterium | reverse complement strand
CCGCAACGGAAGGCCGTGGCCGCACAGGCTCTTGAATAGCCCGGGCTAGCGTCCCGCCAGCGGGACAATCGAGCGAGGGCGGCGTCTCCGGCGCCGTCCTCGCTCCACGCACTGGGGGCGCCGCCCGCGCCATCCGGGGGCCGCCCGACCTCAGCGGGTCGCCGTAGCCGCCTTCGAAGCTCAGATCCGCGGCGCGGATGATGCGCGTCGAGCGCGGGTTCTGGGTCCGCCGAGCGTGCGGACCCGCACGCTGCCCAGGAACGGCCGCCGCACGTAGAATGGGAATTCGAATCCCGCCCCGCCACCTTCCAACGCCCCGACAGCATGAGAACCTTCCTCCTTGCGGTGTCCAGCGCCGCGCTCGCTCTCCTCGCCGCCCCCGCGCTCGGCCAGTGTCCGCTGGAGAAGATTCTGGCCTCGGACGCGACGGACCTCGCGGCTTTCGGCACCACGATCTCCATCGACGGCAACGTCGCTCTGGTGGGCTCCCGCGGCAGCGTCAGCGTCGCCGGGTCCGCGTACGTGCTGCGTCGCGTCGCTGGCGTGTGGACGGAGGAGGCGAAGCTCGACCCGTCCGATGACACGACCAACGCCGCATCTGGAACGGCGGCGGTGATCGAAGCTGACGTGGCCGTGGTCGGCGCGCCGAGCCACACGGTCGGCCAGGTCGGCAACGCGGGAGCGGTCTACGTCTTCGAGCGCCAGGGCGGCAGCTGGGTCGAGACGGCCAAGCTCGAGGATCCTGGTGTCGGTCCGAACCACCGCTTCGGCGTGTCGTTGGCCCTCTCCGGCGATGTCCTCGCCATCGGCGGCCAGCTCTCGGGTGCCGGCGGCGAAGGCCGCGTCTTCGTCTACCAGCGCGGAGCCGGCGACTGGAGCACGGCGTCCCTGGTCGCGACCCTGACCGCCGCCGACGCGCAGGCCGCCGACTTCCTCGGCAGCAGCCTTGCCATGCAGGGCGACCTGATCGTTGCCGGAGCGCCCCTCGAGGACGCGGGCAGCACGAGCGCGGGCGCCGTCTACGTCTTCCAGCGCCCCGGCGCGACCTGGTCGGACACCCTCTCGATCGCCAAGCTCGTCGACCCCACGCCGGTGGCCAACGACCAGCTCGGCACGTCGGTCGCGATCTCCGGCACGCGCATCGTCGCCGGCGCGCCGCTCTCCTTCCCGGGTCACGCGAGCTCCTGGGACCGGGTCGGCCCGACCTGGACCAGCGCCAGCGCAGACGGCCGCCTGAGCCCGAGCGTGATCAGCTCCAGCGTCGGCAGCAGCAACTACGGCGCCTCCGTCGTCGTCGACGGCGACCTGGCCTACGTCGGCGGACCGGGCGGGACCGGCGCGGTGCGGCGCTTCCTGTGGGACGGCGCCGCCTGGGGCTCGGAGCTGGCCATCGCGCCGCCGAACGCCGACCGCGGCTACGGTTCGTGTGTCGCCCTGCGCGGGACCGAGCTCTGGTACGGCGCCACGGACCACCGCGAGGCGGGGCAGCGCACCGGAGCGATCTTCCGCTCGTCCCCGCGCATGGAGCTGAACTACTGCGTGACCAGCCCCAACTCGGTGGGCGGCGGCGCGCTCATCTCCGCCTGCGGCAGCACGAGCATCGCCTCGAACGACCTGCTGCTGGTCTCGACTGGAGTCCGCCCCGCGGTCCCCGGCCTCTTCTTCTACGGCTCCAACCCGATCAACTCGCCCTTCGGCGACGGCCGACGCTGCGCGGGGGGCACGGTCAAGCGCCTGAACCCGCCGGTCGCTGTCAACGCCTCCGGCGCCGTCTTCCGCCCCCTCGACGTCAACGCCCCGCCCGCCAACGGCGGCAGCGGCGCGATCACCGCGGGCAGCATCTGGAACTTCCAGTTCTGGTACCGCGACCCGATGGGCCCCGGCGGCAGCGGCTTCAACCTGACCGACGGCGTCAGCGTGCCGTTCACGCCCTGATAACCGCACCCGTGCCGTCTCCTGGACGCGCTGCGCCGCTGACAGCAGACTCGGAGGCTTGAACTCCGTCAAGGTCATGTTGCGCGTCCTCGCCCTCTCCCTGATTTCGCTCATCACCTCCTGCGGGGCGGTCTCCACGCCTGCCGCGCCGCCGGACCTGGCCGGGCTCGAGCTCCCCGACGAGGTCCGGAGCGAGCTCGAGCTGGCGCGGGCGGAGGTCGTGCGGACGCCGATGAGCGCAGCGGCCTGGGCTGGGCTGGGGCGCGGCTTCGAGGTCCACGGCCTGTTCGCCCAGGCCGAGACGTGCTTCGTCGAGGCGCACCACCTCGAGCCCGATGAGGCGCGCCACCCGCACCGGGCGGCACGCAACGCCGAGCGCTCGGGTGCCATGGCACGCGCGATCCAGTGGAGCGAGGTGACCGTGGCCCTCGAGCCCTCCTACGGCCCGGCCTGGCGCCAGCTGGGGAGCCTGCACTTCGAGGGCGGCGACCTCGCGGCCGCGCGGCGAGCCTTCGAGCGCGCCGCAGCCCTGGGCGGCACCGACCCCTCGACGCCCGGCACCCGTGGCGCCTGGGTCGGCCTGGCGCGCGTCGACCTGTTCGAGGACCGCACGGACGCGGCGCTGCTCAGCCTTGAGCGCGCCCTGGACCTCGCGCCCGACGATGCTTACGTCAACCTGATCTACGGCACGGCCCTGCGCCAGGCGGGGCGGGCCGAGGAGGCCGCCGAGCGCCTCGGCCGCGGCGCGGGCGCCAGCCCCAGCTGGGCCGATCCGTGGAGCGAGGCCGTCGAGCGCGAGCGCAAGGGCGAGGCCCTCGACGCGGCCGCGGCGGAGGCGGCCATGGCGCGCAAGGACTACGCGACCGCGGCCCGGCTGTACGGGGAGGTGCTCGAGCGCCGGCCCAACGACGTGATCCTCCTGCGCGGCTGCGCGACCGCCCAGTCCCTGGGCGGCGAGCACGACGCGGCCCTGGCCACCCTCGACATCGGGCTGACGCGCGTGCCGGGCAGCTACGACCTGTCACTCTTGCGAGCGACGACGCTGCGCACCGCCGGCCGGCGCGCCGAGGCCTGGGTGGCCCTCGAAGACACCCTGCGCCTGGCACCCGATCGAGCCGACGCCTGGCTCCTGCGCGGCGCCTTGCTGCGCGACCGCGGGGACCTCGAGCAGGCCCTCGAGGCCTTCCGCGAGGCGACGCGCCTCGAGCCCTCGGACCTGCGCGGACGCCTCTTCCAGGGCGCCGCCCTGAACCGGCTGCAACGCTTCGCCGAGTCCGTCGAGGCCCTGCGCCCGGGCCTCGAGCTCGCCGGCGCACGCCCCTCCATGCCCTACTTCACCCTGCTCGCCCAGGCCCTGGTCGCGAGCGGGCGCCCTGACCTCTTGCCGCAAGTCCTCGAGCGCGGGCGCGAGCTGCACGGGGAGGCCATCGCGCCCCTCGAGCAGCTCCTGTCGGGGGGCTGACGCGGGCGCGCTACGCGCTCCCGGGCTGTGAGGGGCGCCGACGCCATCTCTTCTCGCGTACGGGGTATCCTGGTGCCGAACCGCGTTCCGGTCGAGTCCCCGATCCTTCTCGGTATGAAGACGCCCACCCTCGCTGTGTCGCGCCCGCGTCACACCGCGCTCCCCTTGCTCCTCGCTGCGCTGCTCGCCGGCCTCTCCGCCTGCGGCTGGGGCACGGTGGGTGCCGCTGGGCTGGCCGGTAGCGGTAGCTCGGGAAGTGCCGAGCCCGTGGCGAGCGACCTGCGCGTCACCAACGGCTTCGACGACGGCCAGCGCCCCGTCGTGTCACCGGCGACGGTGCGCTTCGACCTGCGGGATGAGGAGGGCGAGCCGGCGGCGATCTCCATCGCCTACGCGACGCGCGACGCCCAGGGCAACCTGTCGTCCTTCCGCCCGATCACGATCGACCCGTCGGGCCCCACGCTCGACCTGGCCTCCGTCGCGACGAACCAGGGACCCTACGCG
>JAJFFA010000248.1 GCA_021776885.1 Planctomycetota bacterium | reverse complement strand
CGGCGCGGATCCTGGAGCTGCACGCGGAGTCGGGGGTCGCCCTCGAGTCCGCCGGGCCGGGCAGCATCGTCGGCCTGACCGGGCTGAAGGAGACATCGACGGGCGACACCCTGTGTGACCGGGCCCGGCCCCTGCGCCTGGAGCCGCCGCGCTTCCCCGAGCCGGTGATCGCCTCCGTGGTCGAGCCAGGCTCCTCCGCCGACCGCGACAAGCTGCGCCAGGCCCTGGCGCGCATGGCCCACGAGGATCCGTCCTTCCTGGTCAAGGAGGACGTCGATGCCGGCCAGTTCCGCATCGAGGGGATGGGGGAGCTGCACCTCGAGGTGCAGCTGCACCGCCTGGAGTCCGAGTTCAAGGTCGAGGCCCGGGTGGGCCAGCCGCGGGTCTCCTACCGCGAGGCCGTGTGTGCGGCCGGGCAGGGTGCGGCCGAGATCGACCGCGTCCTGGGCGGGAAGGCGGTCTTCGGCTCGGTCGCCCTCGAGCTGCTGCCGGGGGAGGCGAGCGGGGACGGGGAGGCGCTCGAGAAGTCGATCGAGTGGGACCCGGCCTGCCCGGTCCCGCTGGAGTTCCGTGCGGCGATCGAGGAGGCGCTCTTGCTCGAGAGCGACTCCGGGCCGCGCTTCGGCTTCCCGCTGGTCGCTGCCCGGATCCGCCTGACCGGGGGCGCCAGCAACGAACGCGACGCGGAGCTGGCCTTCGTCCAGGCCGCATCGGCCGCCCTGCGCGGGGCGATGGGGGAGGCCGAGGTGATCCTGCTCGAGCCGCGAATGCACTTCCAGGTCACGACTCCCGAGGAGTTCGCAAGTGGGATCATCGCCGATCTGGGCAGCCGCCGCGCGGAGGTGGCCCAGGTGCGCTCGCAGGGCGACGAGCGCACGATCGAGGGCAGCGTGCCCATGGCGCAGATGTTCGGCTACTCGACCGCGGTGCGCTCCCTGTCCCAGGGGCGGGCGTCCCACATCCTGAGCCCCGAAGGCTTCGTCCGGGTCCCGGACGCCGAGCTCGAGGCGCGCGGGCTGGTCTGGAGCTGAGGGGGACAGCCCGCACGGGCGTGGAGCCCGCCGGCGGGGCAGTGGAACTTCCTCGGCGACACCGTTGACCCCCCCGGGGGCCGCTGGTACCCTCCTTCGCTCAATCCGCGGCGGCAGGCCTGTGGACGGCCCCGAAAAGGGGTTTCAGAGGGTCTGCTGGTGTGGAGAGCCCCCCTTTTCGACGTGACGTCACGCCCCCTGGCGCGACGAGAGATTCCAGAAGCGAACGTTCGGGCCACGAGGCCCCCCGCACCGCATGAGCGACAAGATCCAGATCCGGATGGAGGCCTACGACCACGAGGCGCTCGACCAGTCGAGCGTCGAAATCGTCGAGACGGCCAAGCGGACGGGCGCCCGCGTGGCTGGCCCGATCCCCCTCCCGACGCGGATCGAGCGCTACACGGTGCTGCGTTCCCCCTTCATCGACAAGAAGTCCCGGGAGCAGTTCGAGATCAGGACGCACAAGCGTTTGATCTACATCAGCGAGCCCACCCCGCAGACCGTCGACGCCCTCAGTAGCTTGAACATGCCTGCCGGAGTGGACATCCGCATCAAGGCCTCGCGCCTTCGAGCGCGGCTTCGGGAGTTCACCTCCCGGGCCCGCGTGGGACCCGGCCCAGCGCCGACCACTCGCCGACAGCTCTTTCCCCCCGCTCTGTCCGTATGCCTGCTGCCTCGCTCGGGGCAGGTGTGCGTTTCTCATCCATCCGATCGCCGCGTGGCCAGGCGCCAAGGCGGGCTCGTCTCTCAGACGTTGCCGCGCTCCAACCTGGTCGAACCGGCTCCCTCTCTCCCCACGAGTTCTCGAAGGATCATGGCGCTGATTCTAGGACGTAAAAAAGGCATGACGCAGCTCTTCGCTGACGATGGCTCGGTCACAGGCGTGACCGTGGTCGCGGCGGGTCCCTGCGTCGTCACCGAGGTCCGTACCCCGGAGCGCAACGGCTACCACGCCGTGCAGCTCGGGTACGAAGACATCGCGGACCGCCGTTGCAAGAAGCCCCAGCGGGGCCACTTCACCAAGGTTGGAACGGCACCCAAGCGCTTCCTGCGCGAGGACCGCTTCGACGCTGCCCCCGACCTGTCCCAGGGCGATACGGTCACGGTCGAGTCCTTCGCGGTCGGCGACCTCGTGGACGTCATCGGGACCACCAAGGGCCACGGCTTCGCGGGCACGATCAAGCGCCACGGGTTCGCCCGCGGGCCGAAGACGCACGGTTCGATGAACTACCGGCGTCCGGGCTCGATCGGCTGTTCGGCCTATCCCAGCCGCGTCTTCAAGGGCAAGCGCATGTCGGGCCACTTCGGCGCCAAACGCCACACCACGAAGAACCTCGAGGTGGTGCGGATCGACACGGAGCGCGGCCTGATCTTCATCAAGGGCGCTGTTCCCGGTCCGAAGGACGGCTTCATTCAAGTCCAGACCGCCCGTACCGGCGTCAAGAAGGGCTAAGGGGCCATGCAAGTCAAGAGCTACAAGGCCGGCAGCGTAGGCCAGGTCGAGATCGACGACGCACGCTTCGGCGGTAAGGTCCTGTACCGCACGCTGAAGGACGCGGTGGTGATGTACCAGGCGAACAAGCGCCAGGGCACCGTCAACACGCGCGGACGCTCCGAGGTCCAGGGCACGAACAAGAAGCCCTACCGCCAGAAGCACACGGGCCGCGCCCGCGCCGGCGACCGCAAGTCGCCCATCTGGCGTGGGGGTGGAACGGTCTTCGGTCCCAAGCCGCGGGACTACAGCTACCACATGCCTGCCAAGGCGCGGCGCGTCGCGCTGCGTTCGGCGGTCGCGGGCAAGCTGGCCGACGACGAGCTGGTGCTTGCCGACCTGGGTGAGTTCCCCCAGCCGTCCGCCAAGTCGGCGCGCAAGATCCTGGCCGACCTCGGCTCTCCGCGGCGCGCGCTGGTGCTCATCGCCGAGCGCAACGACAACCTCTGGAAGTCGTTCCGCAACTTCCCGCGGGTCAACGTCCGCACCGCCGCAGAGGTCTGCGCCCTCGACGTCGTCAATGGCGGGGTCGTGATCGCCGAAGGGGCCGCCATGGATCAGTTGGCCCAGCGCGTCGGTGTCGACGCTGGAGGGGAGCAATGAGCGACCGCCTGTATCACATCATCAAGAAGCCCGTGGTCACCGAGAAGGGGAGCGATGACACCGCGACCCGCAACGCGTACCACTTCCGGGTTCCGGTCGACGCCAACAAGGTCGAGATTCGGCGCGCCGTCGAGACCCTGTTCGACGTCAACGTGACCAAGGTCAACACGATCCGTGTGCGCGGCAAGGTCCGCCGCCGGGGTTGGGTCGCGGGCAAGCGACCCGACTGGAAAAAA
>JAJFFA010000247.1 GCA_021776885.1 Planctomycetota bacterium | reverse complement strand
AAAGTCTCCGGGATCGCCGAGCGAAGGTGCCCTGCGATCCCAGAGGGTGCGTCACGGATGGATGTGCAGCAGGGCACACACCCCACTGCTTTTCCGTTCACGCCGAAGCGCGAACAAACGACTTGTATGCACGCAGAATGGCCGGAACAAGCCTTTTCTCGCCTGTTTCGGGTCTAACTTCGGCGTCTTCGCCCTGATTCGGGGCCGTTCGCGGGGGTTTCGGAGTCAGAATCGGGGTCCGGGTCGAGGTAGTTGCGCCCCGCGAGGCCAGGCGGAAGGCACTCCATCTCGTCGCGCGCAGCGGGGTCGTCGTGGGCGTAGCGGTAGCCTTCCCCATAACCCGCCTCGCGCATCAAGGCCGTCGACGCGTTGCGCAGGTGCAGCGGCACCGGGTCCGCGGCGCTGTTCTCCACATCGGCCTCCGCCTGGGCCAGGCCCGTGTACAGCGCGTTGCTCTTGGGCGCGCGGGCCAGGTGCACGGCGGCCTGCACCAGGGCCAGCTTGCCCTCGGGGTAGCCCAGGCGCTCGAAGGCCCCCGCCGCCGCCACCGCCACGACCAGGGCCTGGGGGTCCGCCGCGCCGATGTCCTCGCTGGCCATGCGCACCAGGCGCCGCGCCAGGTAGGCGCCGTCCTCGCCCGCCGCCATGGCCCGCGCCAGCCAGTAGAGCGTCGCATCGGCGTCCGAGTTGCGGATGCTCTTGTGCAGGGCCGAGATCAGGTTGAAATGCTCCTCCCCCGACTTGTCGTGGCGCAGCACCTTGCGCTGCAGGGCCTCCCCCACCAGGGCCTCGTCGATCTTGCCGCAGCCGTCCTCGCCCTCGGCCAGGGTGGCCGCCGTCTCGAGGGCGGTCAGGGCCCGGCGCGCGTCGCCGTCCGTGGCGTGGGCGATGCGCTCGAGCACGCTGTCCTCGGCCTGGATGCGGCCCGCGTAGCCGCGCTGCTCCTCGAGCGCTCGGCGCAGGAGCTGGACCACGTCCTCGGGCCCGAGGGGCGCCAGGAGGAAGCTGCGGCAGCGCGACAGGAGCGCGCCGATGATCTCGAAGGAGGGGTTCTCGGTCGTCGCGCCGACCAGCAGGATGTCGCCGCGCTCGACCCAGGGCAAAAAGGCGTCCTGCTGGGCCTTGTTGAAGCGGTGGATCTCGTCGACGAAGACCAGGGTGCGGCGCTTCGTGCGGCGCCGATCGGCCTCGGCCCGCGCCATCACCTCGCGGATCTCCTTGATGCCCGAGAGCACGGCGGAGTAGGGCACGAAGCGTAGCTCGCTCTGGGCCGCGATCAGCCGCGCGAGGGTCGTCTTGCCCACCCCCGGCGGCCCCCACAAGATCAGGCTCTGCCGCGGCTCGCGCGAGATCAGCTCGCGCAGCACCTTGCCGGGGCCCAGCAAGTGACGCTGGCCGACGAACTCCGCGGGGGTGCGCGGACGCATGCGCTCGGCCAGGGGCGCGTCGGCCGCGGCCTCGCTCAGAGGGCCGTCGCGCGGGTCGTCCTGCGCGTCGTCGAAGAGCCCGGCGCTCACGGCTCGCCGCCTCCGACGCGAGCGCAGGCGAAGAGCGCCAGGGACGCCGCCACGGTGACATTGAGGGACTCGACCGCGCCCGCCATGGGGATCGTCAGGGCCTCGAAGGCTGCGCACTCGGCCGGCAGCTCGCCCGTCTCCGCGCCGATCCAGAGCGCCAGGGGGCCCGGCACGGCGAGGGCCTCGAGGCCGCTTCCGCCGCGGGTCTCGAGGACGAAGGAGCGCACGCCGGAACGCGCCAGAGCTGCGGCGACCTCGGGCGCGCTGGCCGCGTAGGCCACGGGCAGGCGCAGCAGACTGCCCATCGATCCGCGCAGGGCCTTGTCCGTGAAGGGCCGCGCGCCGCCGGCCAGGACCACCAGCCCGCTGGCCCCGGCGGCCTCGGCCGAGCGCGCGATCCCGCCCAGGTTGCCCGGGTCGGAGACGCCACAGACCACACAGACGAGGCTGCGCGCTCCACGCAGCAGGTCCTCGATCGGTCGCGTGGCCGGCGTGTCCGCCAGGGCGATCAAGCCCGGAGACGTCTCCAGCCGGCTGACCCCCTGCAGCACGGCTACCGTCGCGCGAATGACGTGCTGCGCAGCGTCGGCAAGGGGCGTTTCGAGCCCTTCAGCCAGGAACAGGGTCTCGAGCCGGACCCCGGCGCGCACAGCGTCCGCGATCAGGCGCTCACCCTCCAGGGCGATGCGTCCCGGGACGCGACCGGCGAGGACGCTGCGCAGCTCCTGAATACGCGCATTCTTCGCGGATCGGACGACCTCGTTCTCCCCGGACATGGGCGACTCTTATAGCATCGCTGCCCGCGGCTCCGTTCCGCGCCCCCCCCATGAGTCACGCATGAGCGACGAAGAGCACCCGCCGACCAGCGCCCCGACCTGCCGCGAGGGACGTGTCGTGCGGGTCGACGCCAAGGTCTGCCACGTCGACTTCGACGGCGAGACCGTCCAGGCCGCGCCGCGCGGCAGCCTGTTCGAATCCCTGGGCGGACGCAAGAATCCGATCGCGGTCGGCGACCGGGTGCGCGTCTCCCTCGAGGGCGACCCGGCGGGGATCGAGGAGGTGCTCGAGCGCAAGAACTACCTGGGCCGCACGGCCTCGGCCCACGACCCGCGCGAGCAGGTGCTCGTCGCCAACGTCGACCAGCTGATCCTGATCGGCTCCCTGGCCTCGCCGGGCTTCTCGAGCAACCGCACCGACCGCATCCTCGCGGCCTGCGTGCGCCACGACATCCCGACGGTGCTGGTGCTGAACAAGATGGACCTGGCCGACGCGGACGACGCGGCCGCGATCCGCGCCACCTACGAGGCGATCCCGATCCCGGTGCTGGTCACCAGCGCCGAGACGGGGGAGGGGGTCCCCGAACTGGCCCAGCGCCTCGAGGGTGCGGTGACGGTGCTCTACGGCCCGTCGGGTGCGGGCAA
>JAJFFA010000246.1 GCA_021776885.1 Planctomycetota bacterium | reverse complement strand
AGGAGGCGGCAGTACATGTCGTACCCGACGGCGCCGATGTGGCCCGACTGCTCGGCGCCCAGCACGTTGCCCGCGCCGCGCAGCTCGAGGTCCTTGATGCTGATGTCGAAGCCGGCCCCGAGCCGGTTCATCTCCTCCAGGGCCTTCAGGCGCTTGCGCGCGATGTCGCGCAGGGGTTTGTGCTCCTCGACCAGGAGGTAGCAGTAGGCCTTGTGGGATCCGCGCCCCACGCGCCCGCGCAGCTGGTGCAGTTCGGAGAGACCGAAGTGGTCCGCGTCGTCGATCAGGATCGTGCCCGCCGCGGGGATGTCGAGGCCGTTCTCGATGATGGTGGTCGCCACCAGCACATCCGCCTCACCGCGTGTGAAGGTGTCCATCACCTGCTCCAGCTCGCGCCCGCTCATCTGGCCGTGGCCGACGGCCAGGCGCAGCCCGGGGACCAGGCGTCCGATGCGCTCCGCGGCACCTTCGATCGAGGCGACGCGGTTGTGCAGGAAGAAGACCTGCCCGTCGCGGTCGACCTCGCGCAGGATCGCGTCGCGCACCAGGTCGTCGTCGGTCGAGTAGCCCAGCAGGGTCTCGATCTCCTGGCGCCCGGGGGGCGGCATGGTCAGGGCCGAGATGTCGCGCACGCCGGAGAGGGACATGTGCAGCGTGCGCGGGATCGGGGTGGCGGAGAGGGTCAGGATGTCGATCTGCGCCCGTAGCTTCTTGAAGTGCTCCTTGTGCTGCACACCGAAGCGCTGCTCCTCGTCGATGATCACGAGGCCCAGGGACTTGAACTTGACGTCCTTCGAGAGGATGCGGTGGGTGCCGATCAGGATGTCGACCTCGCCCTTCTCGACGCGCTCGAGGCTCTCCTTGATCTCGCGCGGCTTGACGTAGCGGCTGACGCTCTTGACCTCCACGGGGAAGTCGGCGAGGCGCTCGGCGAAGGTCTCGTAGTGCTGCTGGGCCAGGATCGTCGTCGGCACCAGGATCGCCACCTGGCCCCCGCCGGCCACGACGCGGAAGGCCGCGCGCACGGCGATCTCCGTCTTGCCGAAGCCGACGTCGCCGCACAGCAGGCGGTCCATGGGCCGGGGCCCGTAGAGGTCCTTCTCGACCTCCTGGTCGACCTCGTGCTGGTCCGGCGTGTCCTCGTAGGGGAAGGAGCCCACCAGGTCGCCGACCATCTCGTCGTCGCCGCGCCACGCCGGCCGCTCGCGCAGGGCGCGCTTGGCCTGGATCTCGATCAGCTCGGCGGCCAGGTCGAAGAGCCCGCGCTGGACCTTCTCCTTGCGCTTGCGGAAGGTCGTGCCGCCGATCTTGTCGAGCTTGACGGCCGAGCTGCCCGTGCCGATGTAGCGCTGCACCATGTCGATGCGGCTCGAGGGCACGAACAGGCTGACGTCGCCGTCGAAGGCGAGGTGCAGGTGCTCCTCCTCGGCGCCGCCACGCTCGACGCGCTGCAACCCGCGGAAGCGCGCCAGGCCGTGCACGGCGTGCACCACCAGGTCGCCGGGCTTGAGCTCGAAGAACGACTGGATCGCCTTCGACTTGTGCACGTTGCGCGGCCCGCTGCTGCGCCGGCGCACGCCGGAGATGCCCTTCAGCTCGTGGTGCGTGATGAGCAGCAAGCCCGCCTCGGGCATGCGGAAGCCGCGCGACAGGTTGCCGACGCACAGCTCGATGCCCTCGTGCTCGCCCAGGAGCTCGTGCAGGCGGTGCACCTCGGCCTCGGTCTGGCAGGGCACCACGACCCGCGTGCCCAGGGCCACCTCGGCGCGCAGGGCGTCGGGGGCTTGCTTCATGCCCACGGCCAGGGATTGGACCGTGCGCGTGTCGAGGGACAGGTCGCGGCCGGGCAGGCTCTGCAGGGCCAGGCAGGGCAGAGTGCCCGCGACGCGCAGGTACGTGCGCAGGGCGCGCTCGTGGTCGGGG
Source organism: Planctomycetota bacterium (assembly GCA_021776885.1). Taxonomy (GTDB): domain Bacteria; phylum Planctomycetota; class UBA1135; order UBA1135; genus JAJFFA01. The sequence goes on along the minus strand of JAJFFA010000246.1, from coordinate 1,717 downwards.
GACTGGACGCGCAGGCGCTCGGCGCGCTCCTCGACCCGCAGGGGCTCGATCTCGACCCGCAGGGTGTTGCCGGGGAGCAGCTCGATGGCCTGGGTCCCGCTGCCGTCGCGGATTCCGCCGGCGTCGGCCGCCAGGCAGACCTCGAGGCGCTCGAGGCTCGACGTGGAGCGCTGGTCGGCGGGATCGAAGGTGCGCAGGGACTCGATCTCGTCCTCGAACAGCTCGACCCGCAGGGGCTCGTCGTTGGCGAAGGGGAAGATGTCGAGGATGTCGCCGCGCAGGCTGACCTCGCCCGCCGACTCGGCCAGGGGCATGCGCGTGTAGCCGATGCGCACCAGGTGCTCGAGCAGCTTGGCGGGGTCCAGCACGTCGCCCACCGCGAGCAGGAGGAAGTCCTTCTCGAGGTCCTTGACCGCCGGGATCGGCTGCAGCATCGAGAGCACCGAGGCCACGACGATGCGCGCCCCGCCGGGTCCCGGGGGCAGGCCGCGGGCCAGGTCCTGGGCGACGGCCAGGCGCTCACGGACGACCCGTGCGTCGGCGCTGGCGTCGCGTCCGGCTTCGCGCCGACCCGTCGCGCTCTCGCGTGCGGGGAAAAGGGTCGCGGGGGCCCCGAAGGCAGCCAGGTCGGCGGCGCAGGCCTCCGCTTCGCCCTCGGATCCGGTGACCACCAGGAGCGGGGTCGCGGCGCGCTCGGGGAGCGCGCGCAGGCCCGCCAGGATCAGCGCCTGGGAGGCGCCCCACAGGTTGCCGACGCTGACCTCGCTGGCCTGCTCCAGGAGCTCGGCGACCCGCGCCAGCTGCGCCGAGTCGGCCAGGGCGCCGGCGTCGAGCACGACACCCTCGCCCGCGCCGCTGTCGGCCTCTCGGGCTGGCTGCGCGCTCGTCTCCTGCATCGAGCTCACGACTCTTCGCGCTCCTCGATGACCAGCAGCGCCTCGTACGCGGCCCAGTGCTCCGCCTCCTTGCGGGTTCGCCCCCAGGCGCCCGGGAAGCTCTCGTCCCGGATGCAGGCCCGGACCAGGAAGGCCCGCGCGTGGGCGCGCCCGCGGGACTCGACCAGCTTGTACTCGGGGGGCACGCCGTGCTCGCGCTGGGCCAGCTCCTGCAGCACTCCCTTGGGGTGCACGTCGTGCTGCTCCTCGCGGACGCGCTCGAGGGCCTCGGCCAGGGTGACGGAGACGAAGTGCCGCGTGGCTTCGAGGCCGCCGTCGAGGTAGACGGCACCCAGGACGGCCTCGTACAGGTTCGCGAGAACGGCGCGGGACAGGGCGCGGTCCTCGAGGCCGCGACCCACCAGTGCCATCGAGTCCAGGCCCAGGGCCCGGGCGGCGTCGGCCAGGGTGCGGCGTGAGACCATCCAGGCCTTGAGCTCGGTCAGGACGCCCTCGGCGCGCTCGGTGTGGTGCAGGTAGAGCTCTTCAGCAGCGATCAGGTCGAGGGCGGCGTCGCCCAGGAACTCCAGACGCTCGTTGTCCTCGACCTCTCCCGTGGAGGAGTGGGTCAGAGCCAGCTCGAGCAGCGCCGGATCCGCGAAGCGGTGCGGCAGTCGTGATTCCCCTCGCGGTGCGTCCATGGGCGACCGGAGAGCGTATATCCTCGCGTCCCATGGTGGAGGAGTTTCGCAGGCGCCCCGGCGACGATCTGGTCGAACCCATGTTCGCGGCCCTGCCGGAGGAGCCGCCGCCGGCGCCCGAGGCGGCCGCGGGGGCAGGCC
>JAJFFA010000245.1 GCA_021776885.1 Planctomycetota bacterium | reverse complement strand
CGCGCCAGTAGCGGATGCGTAGCGCCGGCCGAGCTTCGCACTCGCGACAGCGCTCGAAGAACTCGTGCGCGTCGTCGCCCCAGGGCTGGTCCTCGGGACGGCTTCCGCTCAGCAGGAAGTCGTTCGCCGAGGGCCCAGCGACGCGCTCACGGCTCTTGCGCACGATCACGTCGGAGCGCTTCTTGACCTCGAGGAACACCGGCCCGTCGAGGTCCTCGGTGTAGTAGCGCAGGCGCAGCTTGTAGCGGTTGCGCAGCCCCTGGAGCGTGTCTCGGTAGAGGCGCAGGCCGGGGCTGTCCAGGTACAGGCTGTAGACGCGGTAGCGACCCGTCTCGCTGCGCGCCGAGTACGGATCGAGGGCTGCGTGACTGGCCAGGTAGGCGCGGACTCGATGCGCCGTGGCGTCATCGACGAGGTACTTGCACTCGTAGCGCGACGTCAGGGTCGTATCGAAGGCGGAGGTCGGTGTCGGGTCGTTCAAAGGCTTGGCCTGCTTCCGGGAAGAGCGAACGTTGCTCTCTTCGAAGACTAGGCCAGCCCTGGCAAGGCAACGTTACCCCGACATGACTTCGTGAAGGTTCCTCGAGCGTCGTTCGTGTGGAGTCCGGCGCTCGCCAGGAGTCGTTCCAGCTGGGGTCATGCCGCAGTAATGCGGGTGCGTCGAAACCGGGGTTCGATCGAGGTACGGACCAGCGTTCCGCTTCGCCCCCCGACCGAGGACCGACATGAAACCCCGACTTCTACTCTTCACCTGTGTTCCCCTCTTCCTTGCCGCCTGCTCCAGCTCGACGCGCCGCACCAGCCCCGGGCCCGATCCGGTACCGGCCAGCGTGCCCGACTTCGGTGCCGCGGTGTTCAGCGCGCCGACGACCGTCGACAACCCCTTCTTCAGCCTCGCGCCGGGCACGACCACGACCTACGCCGTCAGCTCGGGCGACAGCACCGAGACGGTCATCGTCGAGGTGCTGGCGTCGACGCGCGTGGTGAACGGCGTCGAGTGCGTGGTCGTGCGCGACCGCGTGTTCGAGGAGGGCCTGTTGATCGAGGACACCCACGACTGGTACGCCCAGGACGACGCAGGCGTCGTCTGGTACATGGGCGAGGAGGTCGACAACTACGAGTACGACGAAGATGGCAACGAGATCGGCGTCGACCACGAGGGCGCCTGGGAGGCCGGGCTCGACGTGGCGGGCGTGGGCTTCGACGCCCTGCCGGGACACATCATGCGCGCCAGCCCCATGCCCGGCGACGTCTACCACCAGGAGTACTACCGCGGCGTGGCCGAGGACCAGGCCGAGGTCATCGCCCTCTCGGTGCCGATCACCCTCAGCGACGGCTCGCTGCACTCCTGCTTGCAGGTGCGCGACTCCTCGGCGCTCTTCACGGGTCAGGAGTTCAAGTACTTCGCCGCGGGCGTCGGGTTCGTGCGCGAGGAGGACGTCAGTGGCCCGGACTCCCTCGAGCTGAGGGGCAGCTTCGTACCCGGCCCCGGGGCCGTGCCCGACTTCGCCAACGCCGTCTTCAGCGACCCGACCACGATCGACCACCCGCTCGTCGCCTTTCCGGCCGAGACGGCGATCACCTTCCTGGGCGTCGGTGAGGACGAGCGCGAGACGATCGTCATCGAGCGCCAGGCGGCCACGCGCCAGGTGGCCAGCGTCGAGTGCGTCGTGGTGCGCGACCACGTCTACCGCGAAGGTCTTCTGATCGAGGACACCCTCGACTGGTACGCCCAGGACGACGCGGGCCATGTTTGGTACATGGGCGAGGAGGTCGTCAACTACGAATACGACGACGAGGGCGTGCTGCTTGGCACCAATGACGACGGCTCCTGGGAGGCAGGCCTCGACGTGGCGGGCGTCGGCTCGATCGCCGAGCCCGGCTACCTGATCCCGGCCATGCCCCTCGCCGGCAGCGCCTACCACCAGGAGTACTACGTGGACGAGGCGACGGACATGGCGTACGTCGTACGCCTCGATGCCGAGGTCGAGCTGGCCGACGGCAGCAGCTTCGCCGACTGCGTGCAGACCCTCGACTGGAACCCCCTCGATCCCGACGGCCTCGAGTACAAGTACTACGCGGAGGGCGAAGGCCTGCTGGCCGAGGAGCCGCTGCACGAGGACGCCGTGCTCGAGCGCCTGGGCGCCTTCGACCTCTCGCCGGCGTCCCTGCCCGACTTCGCCGCGGCCAGCTTCAGCACCCCGGCGACGGTCGACCACCCGCTCTTGCTTTTCGCGCCGGGGCGCATCTGGACCTACGCAGCGGAGACCGAGGACGGCCCCGAGAGCGTCGTGGTCGAGGTGCTCGCCACGACGCGCATGGTGGCGGGCATCGAGTGCGTCGTCGTGCTGGACGAGGCCTTCCTCGACGGCGTGATCCAGGAGAGCACCCTGGACTGGTACGCCCAGGACGACGACGGGAACGTCTGGTACATGGGCGAGGATGTCACGAACTTCGAGTACGACGAGGACGGCAACCCGAGCGGCACGAACTCGGACGGCTCCTGGGAGGCGGGGCTCGACGTCGCCGGCGTCGGCTCGATCGCCGCTCCGGGCTACCTGATGCGCGCCATGCCGGACCCCGCGGACGGCTCGCACCGCCAGGAGTTCTACGCGACGGAGGCGGAGGACGTGGCCCTGCCCGTCTCGACGGGCGTCGACGTCGACCTCGACAACGGTGCGTCGTACACGAACTGCCTGCGCGTGCTGGAGTGGACGCCTCTCGCCCCCGACAGCCTGGAGCACAAGCTCTACGCACCGGGCGTCGGCCTGGTGCTGGAGCTGGGCCTGTCCGAGGAGGGCCGGCTCGAGCTCGAGACGGTGACCGGGCCGTGACGAGAGAGGGGCGGCCCCGCGCACAGCGGGACCGCCCCTCCTGAGTTTGCTCCGAGCGCTTCGAGCCGCCCGGAGGATCGATCAGTTGAACTGGATCTTCAGGCCGTTCGACAGGTTGAAGCCAGCGCCGACCATGTTGTCGCGGTACCAGAGCTGGAAGTTGAGGCACGCACCGGAGGTGATGTTGCCGCCGTAGGGCGCGGCGAAGTTGAGCATGCGCGTGGTGGTGCCCATGCCGTCGGCGAAGGCCGGGGGCTGGATGCGCGTGGTGGAACCACCGACGCAGCGGAAGCCGTTACCGAAGACCACCTGGATCTGGTTCGGGCCGAAGAAGTACAGGCCGGGGACGCCGGGGACCACGCCGTCGGTGATCAGAGTCAGGTCCTGGTTGGCGGCGACGTCGCTACCCTCGGCGCGGATCAGCGCCATGGTGCCGGCGGAGTTGTTGTTGGCGGCGCAGTAGTTGGTGCCCAGGCCGCCGTCGGCGCCGGTGATGTTCAGGTCGTAGTTGAGGCAGGAGCTGCTGCCGGGGGCGAAGACGCGGACCTTGACCCAGTACGTCTGCGGACCGCCGGAGTTGTTGGTCCACATGACCTGCTCGTTGTCCGAGACGCTGAAGCCACAAGCGAGAGTCAGGTCGCAGTTCGCCAGGCCTTCTTGGGCCTGGCAGCTCGCGAAGTCGGGGTACAGGAACAGGTCGGTGTCAGCGACGGCATCCGTGAACAGGATGTCGATGATCAGCGTGTCGCCGTCGGCGACCGTGACGGTGTAGTAGTCTTCGTCGGTGGTGCTGACGAAGAGGCCGGGGTTCATGCCTTCGCCCATGGCGACGGCGCTAGCGCAGTCGTCGTTCTCCTCGAAGACGTCGTCCATGCCGAAGCAGGGGTCCGGGCCGATCGCGACGTCCATGTCGTAGTCGGTGCAGTTCGAGGTGCCGAAGCCGTCGTGGTAGACCTCGACGACGTAGTTGCCGGCGGTGTTGCCCGAGGAGATCGAGATCGTGTCGCTGACCGAGTTGGCGATCAGGGCACAGCCGGGGTCGTAGCTGTTGAGGTCCAGGTCGGAGCCGTTGCCGGTGGTCTCGACGATGGTGACCGTGGCGATTTCGCCAGCGTTCATGGCGATCGAGTAGAAGTCCGGGTCGCTGGTGCTGACGAAGAGACCCGGCTGCGGGCCCGCGGCGACGGTCGTGGCCGCACCGCAGGTGTCGTTCTCTTCCAGGCTGTCGTCCGTGCCGGCAACGCAGGGGTCGAGGCCCTGGTCGCTGATCTGCATCGTGCCGCTGCCGAAGACGCCGCCGGCGTTCGACCAGTAGCCGAGCTGGATCAGGTAGGTCGTGCCGCCCGTGACGGTCCAGTCGATCTGGCTGGTGAGCCCGGCGCAGCCGGTGGTGTCGTCGTTGCAGCCGAGGCCGATGGCGGTGCCGCAGTTGCCGCCTTCCCAGATGGCGATCTCGGTGTCGTAATTGGCGGTGTTGCAGGTGTCGAAGCGGACGATGTGGCCGTCGAGTGCCATCGTCGCGGTCCAGCGGAACCAGACGTCCTCGGTCAGGCTGAAGCACTGCTGCTCGGGGCTGGACGTGGCCGGAGCCATCGTGTCCGAGCAGTTGTTCGTGTCGAAGGGGAACGACCCGAGGTTGCTCATCAGGTCGTCGGCCAGGGAGCAATCATCGGCACCTTGGGCGAGGACGGAGGTGGAGAGGAGGGAGAGCGCGGTACAGACCGCGGCAAGGCGACTGAGTCGTTTCATGGAGAGCCGGATGCGGGCGTGAGCCCGGATGAGAGCCGAAGCAGTGGGAGCCTCCGGGCCTCGCCCGGTCTCGGGGCCGAATCGGCCCTGCTCCAAGCTCCCATTCTCCGGATTCGGGCCAGCCTAGAAAGGGCAACCCTCCCAAAAAACCGGGTTGGCCCGCCCGACGGGCACCCACGACGGAGCCGGGGCCCCGGAGCGACGGAGCCCGGGCGCCTGGCCCGGAGGGTGCTACCCTGGTCCCAGGGCAGGCTAGCTGGCTGGTCACGGTCGACCTGCAGAACACGACGGGTGAGTTTCTCTTCGCCTCCGACGTCGACGGCAGCTTCGCCTCGGGGGGGCCGAGGACAAGTTCGGGTGGAGCATCCAG
>JAJFFA010000244.1 GCA_021776885.1 Planctomycetota bacterium | reverse complement strand
CTTGCGTCGCAGCATGTCGTGGGTCGGACCGATCAAGGCCCGCTCAGAGGATCAGGGGCAGAAGCTGACGCTGAGGCCATCGGACAGGTTGAAGCCGTTGCCTCCGGGACCCATCGGGTCGCGGAACCAGAACTGGAAGTTCCAGGTGCTGCCGGCGTTGATCTGTCCCGCTCCGCCGCCCGCAGGGGGGGAGTTGAAGTCGACCTGCTTGGCGGCAGCGCCGAAGGCATCGGTCTGGACCAGGGGCAGCAGTCGGAAGGTCGAGCCGCCGACGCAGCGGAAGCCGTCACCGAAGGCGACCTGCACCTGGTTCGGGCCGTAGAAGAACAGGCCGGCCTTGTTGGTGGCGGCGTCCGCCACGCTGACGCTGAAGCTGTTCGCGCCCACGGACGTGGTGCCGCTGCTGCCCATCAGGGCCCCCGAGGTGTCCGAGTTCGGGGTCGAGACGCAATAGCTCGTCGCGCTGCAGTCCATGCAGTCGACGTCGAAGACCTGGAACTCGTCGATGGCGGCTTCGATGATCGAGCCACCCCCCAGGTCGGACGCGATGAAGCGCATCTGCACCTGGCCCGTGGGGGCGATCACGTCGGCCACGCGGAAGCTCGAGAGCACCCAGCCCCCGGAGTTGTCGGGGGCTCCGGGGCCGACGTTCTCGACGTTGGTCCAGCTCGCCCCACCGTTGTTGGAGATATCGACCTGGAACACGTCGGCCGCCGCGCTGCCGCCGGTCGTGTTGCTGTACCAGCGCCAGTAGCGGATGCTCGCGTCGCTCATGCCCGAGAGGTCCATGACGGGCGTGCGCAGGGTGGTGGAGCCGCCGTCGACATCGTTGTCGCCGAGGCCGCCACCCGGGGCGCCCTGACCGGTGAACCAGCACTGGGTGCCGGGGTTCGAGACGTCGTCTTCGGGCTGGGCTGCGGTCCCCACGGGGTTGCCGCGGGTCCACATGCCGGTCGTTGCGTCGTCGCCCGGCGCGGCCAGGCTCCAGCCGTCATCGTTCTGGCCGTTGTAGTCGAAGGTGACCGTCAGGCCACCGGCGGAGATGGACGCATAGGTGTCCGAGGGGGCGCCCGGAGGACTGGTGAAGGGCGTGCCGTTCGCACCCGACTCGGCGACGATGAACCAGTTCACCAGGGCGCCGCAGGGCGTGGGCGGGAAGGGGGCCTCGTACTGGTCATTGCCCAGGGCGTTCAGGCTGACCTCGACGAAGCCGTTGCCGACGTCGTAGAAGAGCTTCTCCGAGCCCGGGACAAGGCTGCCCGGCACGTCCTCGCTGATCGTCACGGCGACGTTCTGGCCGTTCGGGTCGAGGGTCTCCGGCACACCATTCGGGAGGGAGATGTGCAGCGGGTCGGCCACGGTCCACAGGAACAGGCCGCGCTCGAGGTCGCTGCCGATGATCGTGCCGCTGGGCAGGTAGGGGTAGACGCTCCACAGACCGTTGAACGAGTCACCGTCGTTCTCGGGGTGGCTGTCGAAGAAGGCGAACTCGGTCGGCGCCAGGGGATCGGTGGCGTCGAAGACACGCAGGCCGCTGGTGTAGTTGGCGGCGTAGATGCGGTTGCCGACCGTGTACAGGTTGTGGCCAATGGCGGTGTTGCCGTTCGTGAAGGTGGTCGTGCTGACCCCGTTGCTCGGGTTCGCCACGTTGATCACGTGGGTCGTGGTCGGCAGGGAGCCGTCCTCGTCCAGCTCGTCACCCAGGTAGAAGTACTGGCGGTCGGCCGAGAGCCAGCCTTGGTGCGAGTACGCCGGGTTCGGGTAGAAGACGTTGTCGAGGTTGAGGATGTTCGACTTGTTGGTGACATCGATGATGTCCAGGCCCGTCGCCGTGCTGCCGCCGTTGAAGCCGGAGCAGGCGAAGACCAGCTGCCGGCCCGCGAGGGGACCTGACGTGTAGGTCACGGCCTGGGCGTCGTGCACGTAGCGCGTCTGCCAGTCGGCCACGAAGCTCGGCACCGCCGGGTTCGCCAGGCTGTAGATACGCAGCCCGTTGTTGTCGCCACCGGTGCGGTACAGGAAGCCGCTCTCCTCGTCGATCGCCACGTTGTGGGTGCCCGTGGTGCCCGGGCCGGTGACGCTGGTCGGCGGCGGGACCTGACCGCTGTCGATGTTCGTCAGGTCGAAGACCTGGATCCCTCCGCCGCCCTCGCTGACCGAGTAGGCGTACTGGTCGTAGGTCTTCGCATCACGCCAGAGGCTCGTCGCGCCCGCGCGCACGCGCACGACGGTGGGGTTCATCGGGTCGGTGACCTCGACGAAGATCGTGCTCGAGCTGGTGCACATGATCGCGTACTCGCGACCGGACGGGGACACGTAGCCCCAGCAGTCGTTGCCGTTGCTGGCGTTGTCCAGCTGGTTCAGGGGCAGCCAGGCCAGGAGATCGACGCCGCTCGAGTCGAAGGTGCCGCCGAGGGCGGAGGACAGCTCCTCGCTCGACCGGCCGACCCAATCCGAGGGCGAGCCGCGGCGGTAGCCGGGGCCATCCACGGGCTGGACGCGGTCCAGGATCTTGGGATCGTCGTCGTGAGCGAAGAGGGGGGCGACGCAGACGGCTGCGGTCGCAAGGGCCGCGACACTAGCGCGGGCCCCGACGAACGCTCGGGGGAGTCGGGTCATGATGATGATGGGGAACGAGAGCTCTGAGAGAGTGCAGGGGGGGGGTCCTAGACGAGTCTATCCGCGTCTGGGGAACGGGATACCCAGGAAGGCTCCAGAAGGGCCCTCGCAGGCCACCCGAGGGGCCCTCAGCGGCGCGGGGACGGCGCTGGGGAGAGCCAATCGGGATCGGGGAGCCTGCCCGAGAGCGACTCGAGGAAGGCGAGGAGATCCGAGATCTCCCCATCGGTAAGACGCAGCGGGACGAGGATTTGTTCCTGGTGATGGCTGCGCCCGGCCGCGTCCTCGAGGGTCGAGTAGAAGCGCAGCACGTCCTCCAGGGTAGCCAGCTGTCCCTGGTGCATGTAGGGCCCCCCGCGGGCCACCTCGCGCAGGCCAGGGGTCTTGAACTCGCCCCAGGACTCGGAGCTCAGGCGCAGCTGGCGCACCCGCTGGGCAGCCGTGCCCTGGGGCGCGTCGCTGTAGGCGCCCGCGGCGTTGAAGGGGCTGGCCTGGACCGCGCGGGCCCCCGCGTAGCGCCCGGGGTCGTCCGCCGTACCCCCGGCCAGGGGGGGCGCCGAGGTGTTGTGGAACTCGAGGTCCGAGAAGCTGGGTCCGAAGTGGCAGAGGATGCAGCGCCCCTTGCCCACGAAGAGCTGGGCGCCGCGCTGGGCTGCCGCGGACAGGGCAGCCCGTCCCCCGGCGTCGCCGGCGAGCAGCCCGGCCACGAAGCGGTCGAAGGGGGCGTCGGTCGTGACGAGCCTGCGCTCGTAGGCCGCCAGGGCCTTGCCCAGGTGGGTGAACACGGTGTTCGCGGCGTGCCGGTCTTCCTCCGCCATCGCGCGCCAGGCGTCGTCCAGGGGATCATCGTCTCCGGCCGGGTGCGGGCGCGCCGCGGGGGGGAAGCGGCGCGTGTCCTCGAGGTCCGGCAGCGGGCCGAAGAGCTCCTCGTACGCCGCGCGCAGCTCCGCGTCCGTGCGCACGAGGTGCGCCAGGGCCAGGCGCGAGGTGCCCATCTCGATCGGGTTTTCGAGGGGCCCCAGGGCCTGGGACCAGAGCGAGTCGGCGCGCCCGTCCCAGAAGAACCAGCGCTGGTAGGCGACGTTCCACAGCCCCGGCGTGCTGCGCGTTCCGAGCCCCAGACCCTGGGCCAGGCTGCGCTGGTCCCGGAAGCCGTGCTGCGGATCGTGGCAGGTGGCACAGGAGATCTCTCCGTTGGCCGAGAGCCGCGGATCGAAGAACAGGAACTGCCCGAGGCGCGCGGCGCGGGGATCGTCCCCGACGGCGTTGGTCGGATCGGGGGGCAGGGGCGGTAGGGGCGAGAGGCGCGCCAGGCGCCGCTTCTGCGCCTCGCTGAAGTCCGGCAGGGCGTCGCGCTGCGTCTCGTCCTGCTGGGCTGCAAGGCCTGTCGCCGCTGCGAGGGCCAGGAGCAGGGCGGTGGCCGTGTTCGCGAAGGCTGCGCGCATCGATGGCTATTCCAGCTCGATGTCGAGCTGCGCGCGCTCGGTGCGCGCTCCACGGGTCACGTCGACGTAGAGCTCCCAGTGGCCGAACATGTGCAGCAGCATGCCCTCGACGCGCCAGCTGCCGTCCGCCTGGCGCAGGGGCCGGACCTCCTGGTTCATGCCGTGGCCATGGGCGGGCATGCGCGCGTCCACGAAGAGCTCTACGCCCTCGAGCGGGCGCGTCATGCCAGCATCCTCGTAGAGCCAGACCGAGAGGCCGAAGTCCTCGTTGAGGGGCATGGCCCCAGGCGCAGGCTCGATTCGGGCGTAGAACGTGCCGGCGTTGCCCGCGACGAGGGTCAAGGGCCTGGTCGGGGTGGGGCGGTCGTCGGTAGAGCTCGGGCCGTCGGCTGCGCCCGGGGTCCCGGCCTGCGCCGCGGGTCCGGCCACGCGCCCCGTCGCGCAGCCCATTCCCGCGAGGCCAGCCAGCCCGAGCAGCAGCGCGGCGCGCCGGCGGCGAGCGTGGTGCAGCTTCATTGGTCCTCGTAGTCGGCCGGAGTGTAGGTGTGGGGCAGGCGCGCGGGCTTGGTGTAGAGCCGCGAGCCGAAGCTCGAGACCCACTCCCCGTCGGGCTGAAACGTCTGCAGGCGGTGGTTGCCGTGGTCGACGATGACCAGGTTGCCGCGCAGATCGAAGGCCAGCCCGCGGGGCTTGTAGAGCTCGTTGCGGCCCAGGCCGCGCGAGCCGAGGGTGCGCAGTAGCCGGCCCGAGGTGTCGAAGGCGAGCACCCGGTGGGCCCCGGTGTCGGAGACCCAGAGCACGTCCTCGGCCGGGTTCAGGGCGATGCCGAAGGGGGCGACGAGCTGCGTCTCCGCCGTGGCTCCGATGATCCGCGCGTCGCTGCCGTCGGAGCGGAACGACTGCACCCTGCGGTTGCCGGCGTCGACGACGAAGATGCGCTCGCCGTCGCGGGTCACGGCCAGGTCGGTCGGGGCCCGCAGGCGCCCGGCGGACGTGCCATGCCCTCCGAAGCTGCGCAAGGGTTGGAGGGCCGCGTCGAACACGTGCACCATCTGGTTGCGCCCATCGAGCACGTACACGCGCCCCGCCGCGTCGCGGCGCACGGCGCTGGTGGCCACGCTCCACTCGAGCCTGCGCTTGCCGAGGCTCGGACCCAGGGCACGGAAGTCGAGGGACTGGATCCAGGCGACCATCTCCGGGTCATAGGCGGCCTCGGCCTGGGCGTCGACGCGCAGGCGCATCAGGCTGAGGCGATCGGCGTAGGCGTCGCAGATCAAGGCGGTCTGGCTGCTGGCGTCGAAG
>JAJFFA010000243.1 GCA_021776885.1 Planctomycetota bacterium | reverse complement strand
CCGACGATGGGGCCGCGGCGGAAGGGTCCGGCCACGCAGCGCGGGCGGCCGACGAGGTCGCCCTGGGCCGGGGCGGGACCGTGGAAGAACAAGCCGAAGGTCCCCGTGGGGACCGGGCCGGCGCTCAGCACGAGATCATTGGCCTGCACGCTGCTCGAGCCCAGGGAGCTGACCTCCGCGGCCAGCCCACTGCCGTTCACGTCCCCCGCGCAGTAGGCGCTGCCGGCGGCGTCGCCCTCGATCGAGAGCAGCACGTCGTAGCGCGCGCAGACCACGGCGTTCGACTGCGAGGGAGCGTTGACCGCGAGGGTCACCGGCAGCGTCGTCCCGCGGCTGTTGAACCAGCGGAACTGGCGGTACCCCGGCCCACTCGAGTCCTGGGTGAAGAGCGGGAAGTTGATCTCGTCCGAGAGGAAGACGCCCGTATCGTCCGAACCCGACGCGTTGAAGACGATCACCGTCAGCGTCTCCTCGGCCTCGACATCGAAACGGAAGTAGTCCGCGTTGCCGCGGATCGTGAACAGGTCGTCGTGGCGGCCGGGGACCAGGGGCGCCGCCGCACCGAAGGAGTCGTTGGGTTCGAAGGCGTCGTCGAGCTCGGTCGTGCAAGGGTCGAGGGCCAGCTCGAGCTCCAGGTCGTACAGCACGCAGTCGTCCGAGGGCGCCACTTGGACGGTGACCTCGCGCGTGACACCGTCGAGGTTGGTCCAGCTGCGCTCGGCGCCCGAGCTCGCCCCCGCCAGCCCGATCAGCTGGCCGCAGCTGCCCCCGTCCGACAGGCGCAAGGAGAAGCCGTGCTGCGCCGAGCCGTTCGACGTGCGCACGGTCAGGCGCTGGTCCGCTGGCACGTCGATGCGGTAGTGGTCGCTGGCCTCTTCCGTCGCCTTGAGGGACGTGAACAGCCCCGCCCCGATCAGGGGCGCCGCGGCGCACTCGTCGTTGGGCTCGAAGCCATCGTCGGGCAGCGACAGGCATGGATCGAAGCCCAGGCTCACGTCCAGCTCGTAGTCGATGCAGGGCGGCGTCCCGGCGATCAGCGGGTAGCCCAGGGAGAGGACGACCTCGAGGGGCTGGGCGCCCGGGTTCCCGAAGGTCAGCTCGTCGTCCCCGCTGCAGCACTCGACATCGAGGGTCTGGCTGCAGTCGGCGTTCATCAGGCGCGGCTGGAGGATCAGGCTCGGGTCGTAGCGCGTCCGCACCGAGAGCGCTTCGCCCGCCGGAATCGTGATGCGGAACAGGTCGAAGTCCCCGGTCTGGAAAGGCACCGGCCCCTCGAGCAGGGCCAGCCCCGTCGTCAGCCCCGCCCCCAGGGGCGTCGCGCTGGCGCACACCTCGTTGGGCTCGAAAGCATCATTGTTCGGGCAGGTCTGGGCCTGGACACCCGCGACCAGGATCGAGACGGCGGCCGGGACGGCGAAGCGTGCGTGGATCATCGAAGGGTCCTCCTCTCGGGACCTACGCATCTGCCGCGGACGGACCGAGTGTTGGCCCGCCCCCCGGGTCCCTCGCCGTCCGGCCCAGGGGGCTCCCGGGTTGCACGGCCGAGGGATTCGTCGGATTCGGCCGAACGCCGTCCCCACGGTCGGCATCCTAAGAATCGCCCTTCCCCCCCACCCCCGCTGACGCCATGAGCTTCCTCCTCGCGCTCTCCGCCGTGCTCCTCCTGGCCCCCGCCGCCGCCGCCAAGCAGGTGGTAATCCAGGGCCATCCCGGCCCGTTCCCGTCCCTGCAGGACGCCCTCGGCGCGGCTCGCAATGGAGATACCTTGCTGCTCGGGCCGGGCACCCACTCGGCCTTCATGATCGACGGGCTCGGGCTCACCCTGGCCGGACTGCCAGGGACGCAGGTGCGCATCGAGGGCACGTCACTGGTGCGCGGGCTCGCGGCGCATGAAACTCTCGTGCTGAGTGGCCTGACTCTGGTCGGACCGCTCGAGGTCGACCCCGACGTCCCCTCCGGGCCCGCGCTCGTGCTCGAAGACAACGACGGTCAAGTGCGCCTCGTCGACGCCACTCTCCAAGGCGGTCAGGGCAACCACCCTCTGCCGACAGAGTTTGGCGGAGAAGGAGGAGCCGCCCTGCGCGTGCGCGCCTGCGTCGCGGTCGTGCTCTCGCGTTGCGAGCTCTACGGCGGGCACGGCGGCGCCGAGCACAGCGTGGCGGGTGACACCTGCGAAGGTGGAGACGGTGGCCACGCTCTCGACACCGATGGGTCGAGCCTGGGCCTCTTCCAGTCACGCCTCGAAGGCGGACGCGGGGGCACTTGCGGCGCCAGGGGCGGGAACGGCGGGCACGGAACGCTCGCCCTCGCCTCCACTCTCGAGCTGGTCGAGACGACCCTGGTCGGCGGCGACGGGGGTGAGTTCTTCGACTCGTCGCCCATCCGTGCCGGCGACGGGGGCGACGGAGTGCAGCTGCGTCTGGCCTCGCACGCGTTCCTGCTCGAGGTGACTGCCGAAGGTGGCATCGGAGGCGAGGGCTTCTCCACGCGCACCGACGGCTCTGACGGTGTCCCCATCTCCACCGACGGGAACTCCTCGACGAGCGTCCGTCCCGGAGTGGCGCGCTCCCTCGCGGCGCCGACTCTTGCCGTCGCCAGTCGTCCGCTGCCGGTCGCGATCGCCGGAGCCGCCGCGGACCGCGTCGCCCTGGCCCTCGCAGCGCGACCCGCCTACCGCGCCGCGCTGTTCGCCGAGGGGCTTGAGCTCGTCCCGCTCCCCGCGGCCCTGGGCACAGCCGACGTCGTCCTCGATGCCTCGGGACATGGGGCAGCCCTGGTCGAACCCGAGACGCGCGACACCCGCCGCTTCGCCCAGGGGCTGGTCGCGGGTCCAGCGGGGAACGGGCTCAGCGGGCCGCTCTCGACCGTCTGGCTCGACCCTACCTCGCTCCCCGACTGCGACGCCAACGGAGTGAACGACATCGTTGAACTGCTCGACGGCGCGGCGGCCGACGCGGACGGAGACCTCCTGCTCGACGCGTGCGAGGTCGACGAGACGTGGTTCGTGGACGCGGCGGCCCCGACAGGAGGGGACGGTAGCGCTGCCGCTCCCTTCACTACGTTACGCGAGGGTCTGGACGCGGCGGACTCGGGGGACACGATCCTCGTCGGGGACGGGGTGTACAGCGGTCCGGACAACGCCCAGCTCGATTTCAGCGGGCGCGACATGGTCCTGCGCAGCCAGGGCGGTGCCCAGGCTTGCATCATCGATCTGGCCCAGGGTCCACGCGCCTTCGAGTTCCGCTCCGGCGAGAGCGCGGCGGCGCGCGTCGAGGGCTTCACCCTGCGCAACGGTCGGGCGGGCGCGGACGGCGAGGGCGGTTGGGGCGGCGCAGTGCTCGTGCTCGGCGCGTCACCAACCCTGGCCCACTGCCGCTTCGAGGGCAACGTCGCACGCCTAGGGGGCGCTGTCCTGGCCCAGGGCGATCCGACGATCGAGGGCTGCACATTCACCGGTAACGAGGCGCTCCGAGACGCGGGAGCCCTGCAAGTCGACGGCGCGGCGACGATCCGCTCCTGCGTGTTCGAGGACAATCGCTGCGATGTGAACGGTGGCGCTCTGAAGCTCTTCGCTCTGGGAGCGGGGGAGGAGGGCTCGCTGGTGGTCGATTGCCTCTTCCGCCGCAACGTCGGCGACGAGGTGACCCTAGTGAGTACGGGGGGCGCGGCTTGGGTCGGCATCGGCGCCCGCTTCGTCGCTTGCACCTTCATCGACAACTCGGCCTTCCGTGCCGGCGCCCTGGGGGTCTGGGGAGAGGTGGACGTCGACAACTGCCTCTTCGTGGACAACCGAGCCCGCTCGGGCGGCGCCATCACGACGTTCCTCGACCAACGCGCCACGATCACGAGTTCCACCTTCGTGAGCAACCAAGCCACGGACGGCGCGGCCGGTGCCCTTTCCCTCGCCAGCCCCAGCGAGGTCGCCAACTCGATCCTCTTCGGGAACACGGCCACACAGGGCGGGGACCAGATCCGCGTCTGGGCTCCCGCCGGAGTCGAGGTCCGCGTGCGCTTCAGCGACGTCGAAGGTGGCCAGGGCGCGGTAGCCGTCGCCGGCGGGAACCTGTCCTGGGGCCCGGGGAACCTTGACCTGGATCCCGCCCTCGATGGAGAGCAGCGTCCGCAGCCGGGATCGCCGTGTCTCGACGCCGGGGCGAACGGGCTCCTGCAGCTCGACTTCGGCGACCTCGACGGCGACGGGCTGAGTGGGGCAGAGCGCGTGCCCCACGACCTCTCGGGGGCACCGCGGCGCGCCGACGACCCGAGCGCTGCAGACACGGGTGCGGGGTCCGGCGCCCTGGTTGACATGGGTTGCTTGGAACGCCAACCCGGCCCCTGACACTTGTGAACTCGACCCAAGGTTTGACGGGCCCTCCGACCGTCTCGGCCGCGAAAGCCGGCGCTTAGGAGGCGATCTGCCCGGCGGAGAGCTACAATCCCCGGCTTCCCGCCCTTCCCATGGAACGTCCTTTCACCCTAGTCGAGGCTCTCTCCGCCACCTCCCGGGGCGCCCCGCACCTGGCCGAGCTGGCTGCCCTGCGGGTGGTCGAGGGCGAGGTGCAGGCCAGCCTCGCGACGCTCGTCTGCCCGCCGGTGCCGGTCGACGACGGAGTGCTGGCCGAGACCGGGCTGAGCGACGGGGAGCTGCGCACCGGCGTCTTCGCCGCGCAGGCCCTCGAACAGCTGATCGAGTTCGCCGGCGACACCTGGATCTTCGTGCACGACGCCGAGCGCGTCGGAGGGCTGCTGGCCTTCGAGGCGGCGCGGCAGGGGAGCTCGCTCCCCGGCACTCCCCTGGTCTGCATCCTCGAGCTGGCCCGGCGCCACCTCGACGAAGCCTGCATCGACCTGGCGCAACAGACCGAAGCCCTCGGCCTCGATCAAGCAGACCTGGGCGACCCGGGCCGCGCCCTGGGTCGCGCCGTGCACGCCTGGAAGATCCTCGAGGCCTGCCTCGAGCGCGCTGGCCAGCCGGACGAGGCCGCCCTGCTGGCCTCCCTCGCGAAGAACCCGGGCGGCGCGGCTCTATCGAGCCTGACCCAGCTGGCCCCCGGCGGCCCGCGCATGAGCCCGCGCCTGCGGCCTCTCGAGCGCGCCCGCGACGCCGGCGACGAGGTAACCCTCGTCTACGGTGACGGCAACGACCACCCGGCACGCCTCGCCGTGCGACCCGGGTTCTTGTTCGAGCGGCGAGGAAAGGGCTACCTGGAGGCCGAGTGCCTGCGTTCCGGTGCCCTCAAGACCTATCTACTGGAACGTGTGAGGAAAGTCCTTTGAGCTCCGCGAACGAACCCATCCGCAACCTGGCGATCGTCGCCCACGTCGACCACGGCAAGACCACGCTGGTCGACACCATGTTCCGCTTCGCTGGCACCTTCCGTGCCAACCAGCAGGTCGCCGAGCGCGCCCTCGACAGCGACAGCCAGGAGCGCGAGCGCGGGATCACGATCCTGGCCAAGAACACGGCCATCGCCTACCACGGCACGCGCATCAACATCGTCGACACCCCGGGCCACGCCGACTTCGGCGGCCAGGTCGAGCGCACGCTCTCCATGGCCGATGCGGTGCTGCTCCTGGTCGACGCCTTCGAGGGCCCGATGCCGCAGACGCGCTTCGTCCTGCGCAAGGCCTTCGAGCACGGCCTGCGCGCCCTGGTCATGGTCAACAAGATCGACCGGCCCGACGCGCGCCCCGACGAAGTCCTGAACGAGGTCTTCGACCTCTTCGTCGAGCTCGGCGCCCACGACGAGCAGCTCGACTTCCCCGTGATCTACGGCTCGGGCCGCGACGGCTACGCCTGCGTCGAGCCCGACGGCGAGCGCAAGGACCTCGAGCCGCTCTTCGACCTGATCCTGCGCGAGGTCCCGACGCCGAGAATGGACGACGACGCTCCGGTGCGCTTCCAGGCGGCGACCATCGACCACGACGACTACATCGGACGCATCGCCATCGGCCGCGTCGACCGCGGCGTGCTGCGCGCGGG
>JAJFFA010000242.1 GCA_021776885.1 Planctomycetota bacterium | reverse complement strand
CGGCGGGTGCTAGAGGCTTTGGATTGGAACTCGCGGGAGAAGGTCAGGCTCGGCCGGCCGAAACTTGACTCATGCGCACACGATTCGGGGATCCAAAGCCTCTAGTCCGCCTGGAAGGCCAGGGTGGCCAGCGCCTCGGCCGGCGCCCCCGCCCAGAGCAGCAGGCTGACCTCACTCGATCCCGGCTCGTGCAGCACGCGCAGGCCGTGGGCCGCGCCGTCGCCCCAGACCTCGGCCAGGCGCGCGACCCCGAGCTCCAGCCGCTCGCGGCTCGCTTCGACCGCGGCCGCGAACTCGGCGGCCTCGTCGGCGTCGTCCCAGACGCTGGCCACGCGCACGGCCTGGGCGTCGCTCGTGGCGTGCTTCAGCAGCAGGAGCTCGTCCCCGTCCCAGCCGCTCGCGCCCGGGTTCGTGTAGCTCATCGCCATCATCGTCGTCGCGTCGGGGAACACGAGGTCCTCGGGGTCCTCCAGGAAGAGGGCCAGGTACAGCTCGCCCAGGGTGTCACGGCTGACGATCTCCCAGCCCTCGGGCAGGTCGTCGCCCGGGTGCTGGACCCGGCGCGGGTCGTCGCGCTCCGCGGAGCTCCAGTACTTCTCCGGGTGCACGACCTGCTCCATGCTGCGCGGGGGCGCGGCGTAGGCGCGGGCGATGAGCGCGTTGATGTCGGCCTTGCGCTGCTCCTGCTTGGCTGCCTTCTTGTCGATGGAGTAGCCGCTCATGAAGAACGCCTGGCCGGCCATGTAGGCGCCCAGGAGCGGCTTCCAGATGAAGGCGGGGGAGCTGGCCGCCGCCTCGACACCGATCGTGTCGCTGTTCATCAGCTCGGCGGGGTCGAGGCGCCCGGCGCCGACCTCACGCATCGTCCACTTGGTCATCAGCACCATGGCGCTGCCCTCGACGATGGACGAGTAAGCCAGGCCCCCGTCGCTCTGCGTCGCCACCTGAGCCATCTCGGCGTCCAGATCGAAGTACTGGTCGTCCAGGGCGTGGGTCAGCTCGTGGGCCAGGATCACCCGCGCCAGGGGCCCGGTGAACGACTCCATCAAGTAGAAGGTGTCCGAGGCCGGGTCGTAGAAGCCCCCGACCTGCTCCTCGAGCACGCCCATGGTGACCGCCAGGAGGTCCATGTCGGGCGGGATCAGCCCCAGCAGGCGCGCGGCGTCCGCGTCGCGCTCGAACTCCTGCGGAGGGACCAGGCGCTCCATGCGCTCGGTGGCGTAGCGCACGAAGCCGGCGCCGTCGGAGAGCTTGACCGCCACCGGCGACTTGAAGGGCTGACCCGCGAGCTCCTCGATCGCCCCCTGGATCTCGAGCGAGAGGGCCTCGACCGCCTCCTGGGTCCAGCCCTCACCCACGGCCTCGCCGGCCTCAGGGGCCGCGTTCGGCTCGGCCCCGGTCGGCCCGCAGGCGCTGAGCCCGGTGAGACCCCCTGCACCGAGGCTGGCGCAGAGGACGAGGGAGCGAAAGGGGCGGCGGGCGTGGGCTTGCATGGGGGTCATCTTCGTGGGGATTCTGGCCGCGCGGATTGTGACGCGCGGGCCGCCGCGACTCGACTTGAAACCGACACGCCGTTGTTCGATCGTCAGGTCATGGAAACCCGGCCGTCGCCGTCTCCCCCGCCGCGCCCCGTGCTCCTGGCCCCCGCCGGCTGGGCGGTCGTCTTCACCCTCGGGGCCCTGGTGGTGTTCCAGACCCTCGGTGGATCCCGTGGCCCCTACGACCCGGACGCCGCTCCGCGTGCCGTGGCGGCCCGCGGCCCCCTGACCCACGACGAGGACCAGACGATCGCTCTGTTCGAAGAGCGTCAAGCCAGCGTCGTGCACATCGCCACGAGCGAGGTCCAGCAGCGCCGCGGCTTCTTCTCGAACGTCCTGCAGGAGGTGCCCCGGGGCACCGGCTCGGGCTTCGTCTGGGACGCCGACGGCACCATCGTCACCAACTTCCACGTGGCCCAGACCGGGACCCAGGGCAAGCGCATCGTGACCCTCAGCGACGGCACTCGCTACGCGGCCGACTTCCTGGGCGCCGACCCCGCCAACGACCTGGCCGTGCTGCGCATCGAGGCCCCGGAGTCGATGCTGCGCGCCATCCCCCTGGGCACCTCCGACGACCTGCGCGTGGGCCAGAAGGCCCTCGCCATCGGCAACCCGTTCGGCTTCGACTGGACCCTGACCGTGGGCGTGATCAGCGGCCTCGAGCGCACGATCACCTCCATCGCCGGCAACGAGATCCGTGGCGTGATCCAGACCGACGCCGCGGTCAACCCGGGCAACTCCGGGGGGCCCCTGCTCGACAGCGCGGGGCGCCTGATCGGCGTCAACACGGCGATCTACAGCCCCTCGGGCGCCAGCGCGGGGCTCGGCTTCGCCGTGCCGGTGGACACCGTCAACCGCGTCGTCCCGGAGATCCTGGCCCAGGGTCACCCGAGCCGCACGGGCATCGGCATCCTCATGGCCCCGGACAGCGCCGCCCAGCGCCTGGGGGTGCGCGGGGTCATCGTGGCCGAGGTCGTGGCCGGCGGGGCGGCCGAGCTGGCGGGCCTGCTGGGGGCGACCGAGACCCGCACCGGGGTCGAGCTCGGGGACATCATCATCGGCGTCGATGGCCGCCCGGTCGTGCGCCAG
>JAJFFA010000241.1 GCA_021776885.1 Planctomycetota bacterium | reverse complement strand
GCTGGATCGCGGACAAGGACCCGTCCCTGTGGCGCGCGCGCGTCACGGCGGGCCTGAACTACACCGAAGCGACGCCGGTCCTGTACGAGAGCGTGCTGAGCGCGGACTGAGCGGAGTAGGCCGGCGGAAAGTGTTCGGTCTCGGTACTACTCCGCTCTCAGGCGCTGGCGGGCAGGATCTCGTCGTGCAGCGAGGAGACCAGGAACAGGAGGCAGCCGCCTTCGGTGCTCTGCTCCGGGTGGATGCTGCCCGCGTCCGCGTGCTGGTAGTCCCCGCGGCGCAGGCGCTCGTCGCCGACCCACAGGTCGCCCTCGAGCACGAAGCAATCCTCGTCTCCGCCGTGGCGGTGGGCCGGGTAGCTGGCGCCGGGATCCATGCGCACCAGCATCGTGACCCGGTCGGCGGCTCGGTCGACGAAGAGGCGCCGTGAGACCACGCCGTCGCTGCCCGTCGGCTCCCAGCCGCTGGCTGCGTCGCGCGGGTCCTCGCCCATGGCGAAGACGAACCCGCGCGGGTCGGGGGACTGGCTGCCCTCGGCCCACTTGTGCCAGACCTGGACGTCGGGCTTGGCCTCGGCTGCCGGACGCGGAGCGATCCCGTGGATGCGTGCGGTGATGCGCTCCCACAGGCCGGGGGACGGCTCGACCACGGGGACGGACTCGAGCAGGCGCTCGACGACCCCGCGGATGAGCTTCAGCTCTTCCTGGCACGCGCTGCACTGGGTCAGGTGCTGGTCGAGCTCGTCGACGGAGGCGGCGGAGAGCCTCCCCATCGCGTGCTCTACCAGCAGCGCGTAGTGGTCGTCATCGGTGGGAGGATGGGAGTTGTGCATGGTCAACCTTGGTGCTCCGACGCGAGAGTTCGTCGGAGGGTGATGAGTCCCGCTCGGATTCGACTCTTGACGGTTCCGAGGGGAGAGTCGAGGGCACGCGCGACTTCGGAGTGGGAGAGGCCGCCAAAGAAGGCGGCCTCGATGGCCACCCGCTGCTCGAGGGGCAGCTCCTGGAGCGCGACGCGGACGCGGGACGAGGACTCCCGCGACTCGCTCTGCTGCATGGGCGAGGGGCGCTCGGAAGTGAGCTCGTCGATCTCCTCGATCAGGGTCAGGCGATTGCGGCGCGTCCCGTTGGAGCGCAGGCGGTCGATGGCACGGCTGCGGGTGATCGTCAGCAACCACAGCTCGACGGCCCCACGGGCCGGGTCGTAGCTGCGGGCGCTGCGCCAGACCTGGGCGTAGACGTCGACCAAGACCTCCTCGGCGGCGCTGCGCTCGCCGAGGAGGCGCTGGGCCAGGCCGAGGAGGCGGCCCCGGGTCTCGTCGTAGACGTGCCGCAGGGCGGCCTCGTTGCCGTCCGCGATGGCCGCCATGCTGGCGACCAGGGACGCCGCTCGACGACCTGCGGGCCGTTCGGCGCGAGGGGGCGTTTCGTTCAGGGAGATCACGGGCGAATCTGTCTCTGCACCGGGGCTACGGGCTCCAGTGGCCCCTGGATCTCGGGTACCCGTCAATTCATGGCTCGGGGGCAACTTCTCCGAGCCCGAACCCTTCTGAGAGCCCAGGCTCACGGGCAGAACGTCGCCGAGAGCCCGTCGCTCAGGTTGAAACCGCTGCCCCCGGGGCCCCCCGGGTCGCGGAACCAGAACTGGAAGTTCCAGGTCGCGCCCGGGTCGATCTGGCCCGCCGGTTCAGGGGGTTGGGTCAGGTCCAGGGGGCGCGCGACGCCGCCGGCGCCGTCCGTGGCCAGGGGCGGATTGAGCCGGAAGGTCGTGCCGCCGACGCAGCGGAAGCCATCGCCGAAGGGGGCCTGGATGGCGTTGGGCCCGTAGTAGAAGAGGCCGAAGCGCATCGGCGGGGCGTCGAGCACCTCGAGCACGAGGTCGTTGCTGGAGACGCTCGCGGAGCCCGAGGAGCCGATCCGAGCCCCGGCGCCGGCGGAGTGCGGGGCGCTCGAGCAATAGGGCACGGGGGGCGCGCAGGCGGGGGTGTACTCGAGGCTGATCGTCGCGTCCGCGGACACGCCGGCCGGGGTGCTGACCCGGAAGACGAGGGTGTCGCAGCCGCTGGCCGAGGGGTCGGGGCGGAAGGAGCGCCAGGGGCCGGAGCCCCCGAGCAGGCTGGCCTGGGCCGGGGCCTGGAGCAGGTCGAAGGTCGCGCTCCCGTGGTCCTCGGCGAAGGAGGCCGGCAGCTCCAGCAGGAAGGGCACGTCGTCGCGCACGCGGCGCAGCATTCCGTAAGCGACGGGGGGCGCGGCCTGGGGCGTGCCGGGGGCGAAGGTCACGTCCAGGTCGAGGGGCGCGCTGCGTGCCCGCCCGCCGTCGACGTAAAGGGCCTCGGCCTGCACCCGCAGGGGGCCGGCCCCCAGGTTGCGGCCGTGCACCGAGAGCACCGCAGAGCTGCCCGCGGCCGCCGCGACGACGCGACCGTTCGAGAAGAGGCGCAGCTCGCGCACGTCCCCATCGGGCGTCCCGGCGCTCTGCAGGGTGAAGTCGAAGCGCGTGCCCAGGTCCCCGCTGGTCGAGCTGCCCGAGAGCGCGACCGAGCGCCCCAGGTTGTCGACGAAGACGCCGCGCACGAAGCGCCCGACGTGGGCCGGCGACGTGTCGTCGCGGGCCAGGACGCGCAGCTCGTGCCAGCCATCGGCCAGCTCGAGGGTGTCGAGGGGCAGGCTGGCCACGCCGCTGGCGCGCGCGCTCGGGATGCCGTCGACGTAGAGCTCGAGCTCTTCGATGGCCGCGCCCGGCGCGCTCGCGCTGGCCGTGGCGAGCAGGTCGACGCTGCCACTGAGCAGCCCGGGGTCGGGCAGGTCGACGCTGGGGAAGTCGGCGTAGGGGCGGGTCAGGGGGTCGCCCAGGAAGAGCAGCTGGAAGGGGGTCCAGTTGACGCTGCGGTGCCAGGCCTCGCCCAGGGAGAGGCCCTTGAGGTACAGGCCGTGGAGGCGGGCGTGGGGGAACTTGCCGGCGAAGGCGCAGGGTTCCTCCACCGTACCCGCGCTGGCGCTGGCGCCCTTGGCGATCCAGCGCGACATCTTGACCTGCGACGAGGTGTCGAAGCGTCCCGCGAAGCTGGTCAGGTGGTCGGCGAAGGAGCCGGGCAGGAGGCTGAAGTCCCCCGTGTCGATCGCGGGGCTGGCCAGGCCGGTCATGATCCCCATGGCGTCGTGCTGCCCCGAGGGCAGGTTGGCCATCAGGTGCTGGGCTTGACCGCCCGCGGCCGTGATCGCGCTGACCGCCGCCGGGAAGGCGCCGTGGCGCGGGGTCGAGCGCGCGGCGTCCGTGGTCTGCATGAAGTAGACGCTGCCGAGGGGGTGGCTGCCGTCGACACTGGCACTGCGCTCGATCAGGTCGAGCACCTCCTGCAGGGTGTTCCCGCGCTCCCCCGTGTAGCCGAGCATGGCGCCGATCCAGTAGCGCCGTGAGCCGGGGGCCTCGCTCGGGAAACCATCGAGCCAGCTCGTCGCACCGTCGAAGGCCCGCGGGCCGTAGGTGTTGCGCGCGTACTCGTTGCCCAGGCTGCTGCTCAGGCCGCCGGCCAGGATCGCGTCCTTCTGAAAGACGAGGCCGTAGGCGTTGGGCAGGGCGAAGCGGTGCAGCCCGAAGCCGCCGCAGCCGTCGGACAGGAGCCCCGAGGCGGCGACGAAGAACGACGAGCCGGGGGGGATCACGACGTAGTCGATCCCGTCCAGGTTGCCGCGCCCCTCGAGCTCGCCCAGCAGGGTCTCGAGCTGCAGGGCGGCGAGGCTGGCGAAGTCCGTCGCGCCGGGGGTCAGGAAGATCAGGTTGGCCTGGGGGATGTCGCGCCGCGTGCGGTAGACGTTGGCGACGTACATCGACTCGGCGTTGGCCGGGTCGACGACCAGCAGGGCGGCCTCGGGGGAGCCCCCGGCCCGGGCCCGCGGGGCGGCCAGGGTCAGGATCAGGGCCAGGGCCGCGAGGGTCAGGGCCGGGCGGGTCAGGGTGTTCCAGGCGGGGTGCGGGGTCATCATGGGGTTTCCTCGAGTGGTGAGGATCGTAGCGCAGATGCCCCTGGGGCGTGGCTGCGGAGTCGCGGGGCGGCGATCTCGCGCGATCTGGCCCGATCTATACGGTGGGCCCTGTCCTCACCCCTCTTCCATGGGTTTGATGGGGCCTCACGTCCGGACCGCTGCCCCCGAACTGCCGCATGCCCCGATCCCAAGCCTCCGCGGGAGACCCCTCCCCGCGCGGAGCGGAACGCCGCCACATCCTGACCGCGCCCCTGGCCTTCTTCGTGCTCGCGCTGGCGGCGATGTGCCTGGCCCGCGTCGGGCTCGTGGCCTGGCAGTACCAGCGCGTGGACGCCGCGGGGGGACTCTGGCGCGTCCTCGTCAGCGGCTGTCGCATGGACCTTCTGACGGTCTCCTACCTGCTCCTGCCGGCGACCCTGTTCAGCCTGATCTTCGCCGGAGATCACCGCGTCGGGCGCGTCTTCGGGCCGCTCTTGCGCGTCTACCTGACGCTGATGTTCGGCTACCTGCTCTTCATGGAGGCCTCGACGCCGGCCTTCATCCAGGAGTACGACTCGCGCCCGAACCGTCTCTTCATCGAGTACCTCGTGCACCCGCGCGAGGTGGGGACGATGCTCTGGCGCGGGCACAAGCCGGCGGTCTTCACGGGAATCTTCGCCTCGGCCGCCGCGCTCTTCGTCGGCTGGCGCATCTTCGGTGCCCTGACCCGGCGGCCGCGGGCGACCTCCTTCCTGCGGCGCCTGGCCCTGGCCTCGAGCCTGCCCCTGCTCTTTCTGGGGGCGCGCTCGAGCCTCGGGCACCGCGCCGCGACCCCGAGTTCGGTGGCCTTCAGCAGCGACCACCTGGTCAACGACCTGTGCCTCAACTCGGGTTACGCGGTGCTGTACGCCGCCTACGGGCTGAAGAACGACGCCAACGCGGCGGACGTCTACGGCGAGCTGCCCGAGGACGTGATCCTGGGGGAGGTGCGCGCGCAGATGCTCGGCGTCGAGCCCGGGGACTTCGTGGTCGGGGGGACGCCCACGGCCCACGAACAGCGCGCGACCCGCGCCATCCGCAACCCGGCGGCACGGCCCAAGAACCTGGTGATCATCCTCGAGGAGAGCCTCGGCGCGCAGTACGTCGGCGCCCTGGGCGGCTCGCCGGTCACCCAGGTGCTGGACGAGCTACGCGACCAAGGCTGGTGGTTCGAGAACCTGTACGCGACGGGGACGCGCTCGGCGCGCGGGCTCGAGGCGGTGGTGTCGGGCTTCCCTCCCTCACCGGCGCGCTCCGTGGTCAAGCTGGGCAAGTCGCAGCGCGACTTCTTCACCCTGGCGGGCTACCTGGGCCAGCAGGGCTTCGCGACCCAGTTCATCTACGGCGGCGACGCGCAGTTCGACAACATGCGCGCCTTCTTCCTCAGCAACGGCTTCGACGAGATCATCGACCTGGATGACTACGAAGATCCGATCTTCGAGGGCTCCTGGGGCGTGTGCGACGAGGACATCTTCGCCAAGGCCCACGCCTCGTTCCTGGACCGGGATCCGGAAGTGCCCTTCTTCTCCCTGGTCTTCAGCGTCACGAACCACTCGCCCTTCGAGTACCCCGAGGGGCGCATCGAGCTCTACGACCAGCCCGCGGCGACGGTGGCCAACGCGGTGCGCTACGCGGACCATGCCCTGGGACAGTTCCTCGAGCAGGCGCGCTCCGCGCCCTACTGGAAGGACACGATCTTCCTGGTGGTCGCCGACCACGACTCGCGGGTCTTCGGGGCGGAGCTCGTCCCCGTGCGCCACTTCCACGTGCCAGGGGTGATCCTGGGCGAGGGCGTCGAGCCGCGCATCGACGCGCGGGTCGCGAGCCAGATCGACCTGGCCCCGACGCTCCTGTCCCTGATGGGCGTCTCGGGGGTGCACCCGATGATCGGGCGCGACCTGACGCGCGTGGCGGCGGACGAGACGGGCCGCGCGCTGATGCAGTACGGCCAGAACAACGCCTACATGGAGGGCGAGCGGGTGGTCGTGCTGCAGCCCGAGCTCGAGCCGCGCCAGTTCCGCTACCTCGAGCGCGAGCTCGTCCCGGAAGACCTCGATCCCGAGCTGGCCCGGCGCGCCCTGGCGCACGTGCTGCTGCCGTCGTGGCTGTACCGCGATCTGCTCTACCGACCGGCGCCGCCCAGCGAGTAGCGCGGGGCCGGCGCGGCGTGGCGCCTCAGTCGCAGCCGTCGATACCGAAGCGGTCGAGGCTGTGGTTCTCGACCAGGATCACGCGCACGGCGTCGTCGTGGCAGAGCTCCCTCAGGAGCGCCTCGTCCGGCGGCACGTGGTAGACGAAGGCCGGCACGTGGCGCAGGGCGGCGCGGGTGTGCGGCCCGTAGATGGGCTCGTCGAGGGAGCCGTAGTTCAATCCGAAGACCGTGTAGCCACCGAACCAGTAGACGGCCTTGTAGAGGTTGATCAAGAGCGGCGTGATCGGGCTCGAATCGGCCACGGGGTGCGAGTCGAAGAGGGTCGGGAAGCCTGCGCGCTGGAAGGCGAGCAGGCTGAAGGGCGCCTCGCCCTCCACGTACACGCGGCGCTTGCGGTCACCGCTCGCCGTCAGGCGCTCGAGCTCGCTGACCGCGTTGGCCAGCTCGTCGTCGCTCAGGTGGCGCAGCTTCTTGAAGTCGAGCCAGAACCAGCCTTCGTCACCGATGGCGTCGAACAGCTCTTCGAGGGTCAGGATCGCGCCGTTCTTCAGGTTGTACGGACGGTCGTGGGAGACGATGTACTCGCGCCGCTCGGTGTCGAAGAAGACGTCCACCTCGCTGCCCTTGGCGCCCCGCGCGAAGGCCAGGGAGACGCTCTCGATCGAGTTCTGGCTACCGCTGTGGGTGATGTCCGGGCCCTCGAGCACCAGGCCCCGGGCGCCCCAGATCTTGTGGCAGTCGTCGTAGGCGCCGGGCTCGTGGCGCGCGAGGTGGTAGTCCACCCAGGAGAGCACGCAGGTGTAGCTGACCGTCGCCAGGCTCTGCAGCAGGAGCAGGGCCAGGGGCAGGACCAGCCAGCGTCGGCGCGGACGATCGGAGCGCAGGCGCCGACCGGCGAGCACATCGAGGGCGGCCACGGCGAGCACGTACGCCACTGACGGCCAGCGCGGCGGCGAGGCGCTCCAGGGCAGGGCGTAATGAACGGCGAGGGACGCCAGGAGCAGCCCGGCGGCGACGAGGTACAGGCATCCGAAGGTCTTGCGCATGGGGGGGCTCGAGGGCGCGGAAGCTAGCACACGGGCGCGCCGGGTGCCCCCTGCGCGCGGC
>JAJFFA010000025.1 GCA_021776885.1 Planctomycetota bacterium | reverse complement strand
GGCGACCTGATGATCGATCAGGACCACGCCGGGCAGGACCAGCGCCAGGCCCTGGGCCGCGAGCACCCAGGGCGCGTCGCCGCGGCGCGGGTCGCCGAGCACCTGCGCGTGTTCGCTGGCGACGCCGACCTCGCGACGGCGCAGCATGCGCTCGCTGGCCGCCAGCAGCAGGGCTGCGGCGAGGGTCAGGACCAGTGGCACCGGCAGGGGCGCCGGCAGGCGCAGGGCCAGGGCGAACTGCCCCAGGCCCAGGGCCAGGGGCAAGCCGAACAGGCCAGCGAAGCGCGACAGGAACGGGCGCCCGGCGGAGGTGGCACACCAGGCCGTGACGGCCAGCACCAGGCTCAGCCAGGTCAGGTCGAGGGGGATCCGCGCCAGGGACGGCGCGAGGTGCACGGTGCCCGGGTGGATCACGCGCTGCCACAGGTCGGCCAGGGGCGTGAGGGCGAAGGCCAGGGCGACCAGGTACGTCGCCAGGCAACCCGCGGCGGCCACCGCGAGTCGCGCCAGGAAGAGCTGGGCGGGGGAGAGGGGCAGGGCGCGGGCGAGCAGGTCGCGCTCCGGGCGCTTGTCGTCCGCGAAGAGCAAGGTGCCGAGGACGCAGGCCAGGATGGCGCTCGCGAAGACGTGGGGTGCGAGCAGGAAGCCCACGCCGCCGCGCTGGCCGGGGAGCCACGGCATGCGTGCCATGAGCGCGACGCCGAGCACGATGGCGACCGCGGTGGGCGCAGCGGCACGGCGCGCGAGGACGCGGATCAGGAACTCCATCGGACCTCCTCGCTCGAGGCTGCGGCGGCCGGCGCGGCTGCGGGGACGCGCCCGGCGCCCTGCGCGCGGGGCGAGAGGGGCGAGGTCTCGTCGGTCTCTTCTGTCAGCAGTCCGCGTGCCACCCGTGCCAGGGGCAAGGCGGCGAGCAGACAGAGGCCGCCGAAGCCCGCGCTCCAGACCTCGGACTCGGGCAGGGTCAGGGCCTGGGCCGCGCCGCCGAGGGCGCCGGCGACGACGGAGTAGACGACCAGCTCCATGCTCCAGAGGGAGCGGCGCGCCGGCGAAGCCCGCTGGCGCATGCGGGTCAACCAGGCCAGGCTGCCGTAGAAGGCCAGGGCCGGGTAGCCCAGGAGCCAGGGCAGGGGCATCGCCGCGCGACGGCGCGGCGTGAGGTCGGCGCCGAAGGAGACTCCGAGGTGGGCGTCGATGTAGCGCAGCACGCCGCCCGCCACGCCGCTGGACTCGATGACGTGGAGTAGGGCGCCCAGGGCGCAGAGGGATGCGCCGGTGGCGGCGAAGGGCAGCCACAGGCCGCGGCGCCGCGGGTAGGGCAGGGTCGACAGCAGCTCGTAGGTGGGGTACGAGACGATGTGGTGCACGCGCATGCACGCGCTGATCCCCAGCCCGATGAGCAGCACGGAGATCAGGCCATCCTTTTCCTCGTGCTGGGCCCAGTTCATGCAGCTCACCACGAGCAGCGGCGGCACGAACGGGACCAGGGGCGCCAGGGTCGGGCTGAGGGTGAAGGTCAGGGCCGGCTTCACACGTCCTCCTTGGGACCCGATCCCGTCAGGGCCAGGAACGCATCCTCGAGGGGCAGGTGCAGCACGTGGGCCTCGTCTCCGTTCGCGCCGAGCCAGACATCGCGCGAGTCACCCTGGGACAGGACCACGCGCCCCTCGTCCAGGGTCTGCAGCACGAAGCGCCCGTGGGTCGCGAAGTGGCGTACCGTGATCAGGGCCGAGTGCGCCTGCAGGCTCTCCTCGAGCAGGCCGGCGGCCACCCAGCGCTCGCGCGTGGCGCGGTAGAAGTCGAGGGGCATGCGCACGGACTTGACGTTGTCGTGCAGCTCGTCGAGCTCCGTGTCGGCCACCATGCGCCCGTCCTTGAGGATGGCGACGCGCGAGGCGATGCGCTCGACGTCGGTGACGATGTGGGTCGAGAAGAGCAGGCTCTTGTCCTCGCCGGCGAGCCACTCGGCCAGGATCGACAGGAGCTCGCGGCGCGCCGCGACGTCGAGGCCGCTGCCGGGCTCGTCGAGGATCAGGAGGTCGCCCCCCTGCGCCAGGGAGCAGAGCAACATCACGCGCCGGTGCTGGCCCTTGGAGAGCTCGGACACGCGCTTCTTTCCAGGGATCTCGAAGACCTCGCGCAGGCGTCGCTCGAAGGCCGCGTCCCAGGCGGGGTAGAGCTTGGACCAGGCCGAGAGCAGGGCATCGACCCGCAGCCAGCCGGGCAGGATGGGCTGCTCGGCGACGTAGCCGATGCGGCGCTTGGTCTCGACCGTGTGCTCCCAGGGGTCCGCGCCCAGCACGCTCGCGCTACCGTGGCTGGGGCGGGTGAAGCCCATGAGCATGCGCAGGGTGGTGCTCTTGCCGGCCCCGTTCTTGCCCAGGAACGCGCAGGCGCTGCCCCGCGGGAGGGTCCAGTCGACGCCGTCGACCACGGCACGGCCTTCGTAGAGCTTGGTCAGGGAGCGGGTCTCGACTGCGTTCACGGCTTTCTCCTGGTCTGCTTTCCGGCGCGGCCGGAATCGGGTCCGGGGCGCAGCTTGCTCAGCTGGACGCGCAGGGCTGCTTCGATCTGGTCCTCACTCAGGCCCACCCGGCGGCCCTCGATGGCGAGCTGGGAGGCCAGGCGCTCGATCAGCGCGTGGCGTTCACCGGCGGGCAGGGGCTGGCGCCCATCGGCGACGAAGGCGCCCTGGCCCTGGCGGCGGACGATCAGGCGCTCGTTCTCGAGCAGGTCGTAGGCCTTGACGATGGTGGTCGGGTTCATGGCGAGCTCCGCTGCCAGCTCGCGCACGGACGGCAGGCGCTCGCCGGCCTGCAGACGGCTGCTGAGGAACGCGGCCTTGACCTCGTTCGCGATCTGCCGGTAGAGCGGCACGCCCGAGTTGGGCTGGATGTGGATGTGAAGGCTCAACTGTGTGGTGTATACCCATACAGCAGAACAGTGGCGGGGCCAAGCCCGATTCCGCAGAATCTCCCGCCATGGACCGCCTACGCTCACTCTTAATGTATGGCGCCCTGATCGCCCTCCTGGCCCTCGGCGGCCGCTTCCTGATGCTCGAGCTCGGCAGCGAGGAGGACAAGATCCTGCGCCGCTTCGAACACATGACCCAGGGCTTCAACCTCGAGGACGCCGGCGCGGTGCTGGCCGGCTTCCACGACGACTACGAGGACGAGGACGATCGCGGCTACGACCGGCGCCGGATCCGCGAGACCCTGATCTACCTGTTCTTCCGCGGGGGCGAGGAGCGCCTGCGCATGGAGCTGCCCGAGCAGGAGCTGATCGTCGAGCTGGCGCCCGAAGGGGAGTCGGCCCAGGCCGGAGGGCGCGCCGTCTTCTGGCGCGCCCGACCGGACGGGACCGAGGAGCTGTACTGGGACGCACGCTTCCGCGCCGAGCTGGTGGACGGGGCTGAGGGCTGGCAGATCCTGCGCACCTTCGAGGTGAACCACCACGAGCGCGAGCGCTGAACGCGGCCGACCCCATGCCCGAACCGTCGATTTCCCTGTGCATGATCGTGCGCGACGAGGAGGCCTTCCTCGGGCCCTGCCTCGAGTCGGTCGCCGGCCTGGTGGACGAGGCCGTCTGCGTCGATACGGGCAGTCGCGACGGCACGCGCGAGCTGGCCCGCGGGGCTGGGGCGCGGGTCCTCGAGCGCGCCTGGGACGACGACTTCGCCGCGGCCCGCAACGCGGCGCTGGAGGCGGCACGCGGAACCCACGCGCTGGTGCTCGACGCGGACGAGCGGCTGGTCCGGCGCGCCCATGCGGTGCTGCGTGACGCGGCGCGGCGCAGGGAGCTGGTGCTGGGCGTCCTGCCCCTCTACACGGCCACCCATGCGGCGGCCGACCCCGAGCAGGTCGCTGTCCCGAACGCCGCCGCCTCGGGGGTCGGCCGCTTCTTCCCCTTGCGCGACGAGCTGCGCTTCGAGCGCCGCGTGCACGAGGGCGTTGCTTCGGCGGCGAACCGCTTGCGTGCCCGCGAGGGGGGGGTCATCGAGCGCCTCGATGCACCGATCGTGCACTGCGGCGACCTGCCCGAGGTGCGTCGCGCGCGGGGCAAGGACGCGCGCAACCTGGCCCTGCTCGAGCGCGCGGTGGCCGAGGATCCGAGCGATGGCGAGCTGGTCGGCTACCTGTTGAACGAGCTGACACGGAGGGGCGACACAGCCCGCGCCCGGGCCCTGGGGGAGAGCACCCTGGCCCCGTTCCTGCGGCGCATCGACCGGCGTCCGGCGGGGGAGCTCAGCCCGGACGTCGTACGCTTCGGAGGGATCTATGCCCAGCTCGAGCTGGTGGCCGGGAGGCCGCAGGAGGCCCTGAGCGCGGTGCGTGCCTGCGCTCGCCGGCACCAGGGGACCCACCCGAACCTGTGCCTGGCCGAAGGGCGCGCCCTGGAGGCCCTGGGCCTCACGGTCGAGGCCCGGCGCGCCTACGGCGTGTGCCTCGAGCTGGCGCGCCGGCCCTTCGACGTGCCCGCCTTCGAGGGACTCGAGCTCCAGGCGCGCGAGGGGCTCGCCCGGCTGGGCGGGGGCTGACCGCCCGACAACCGGAATGTCGAACTGCGCGTCTACAATCCAAGCCCCCGACCGTCCGCGCCCGCGATGAACGCCAAGATCCTGCTCGCCGTCCTGCTCGCCCTCGCCGTCGGCGCCCTCGTGCTGCTGCGCTGGGCCCCGGCCGAGGCCGCGGAGTCGGGGAGCGCTCCGGATCCCCAGCTGGCGGCCGGGTTGGCCGCCGATCTAGCCGAACTGGCCCGCACCCAGGAGCGCACCCTGCGCGTGCTCGAGGCCCTCGAGGCGCGCCTGGCCGCGAACGAGCTGGTGCCCCCGGCCGGCCTCGCTGCGCCGCGTGAGAGCGCCGACGGCGCGCCGGCCCCCGGCCCTGCCGTCGCCGACCTGGGCGCCCTGGCGCAGAGCATCGACGCCCTGCGTGTGACCTTCCAGGCGGAGACCCAGCGCACCCAGGAGCTGCTGCGCAGCGCGCCGGCCCTCGGTGGCGAGAGCCTGATCGACGTGCGCGCCCGGCGCAGCGAGATCGACTGGGTCGCCCTCGAGCTGCTCGAGGAGCGCTGGAACGAGGACGAGCGCGCCAGCGACCGCTCGCAGTACTTCCAGTCGGCACGCGACCTGATCGAAGCCTACGGCCCGCCCAGCGCGATCTACCGGCCGAAGGGCGGCGTGCTCTTCGTCTACCGCCGCGCCGACCCGAGCGTGCCCGCCAACTCCTGGTACTTCCGCCTGCAGGACGACTACGTCGTCGAGTTCTGGATCGAGATCGAGGGCGGCGAAGAGGAGAGCGACTAGGTTGCCTAGGCCCCCACGAAGTTCACGGTTCGGTCAAGTTTCAGCGTGTCGCAAGTTCGAAAGCCCCTCCCCAAGAGGAGCGGGGGGTTTGCTTCTCATCGCCCCTCGGCGCGCGATCGGTTGCTCCAAGCTCGCCAACGACGGATGGCGCTACTCCTGGCCTCTCCCCCTGCACGAGAGGCCTGCCGTCCTCTGGCTCTGGGAGTGAGCGGGCGGGTCCGCGTT
>JAJFFA010000240.1 GCA_021776885.1 Planctomycetota bacterium | reverse complement strand
CGACGCCACCCTGGAGCGCGTCATGGACCTCGTGTTCGAGCACCTGCCGGCCGAGCGCGGCTTCCTGCAGCTGTGCGACGAGGAGACGGGCGAGCTGGTGCCGCGCCTGGAGCGACCCAAGCGCAAGGGCGGCGAGCCGGTGCGCGTCAGCACCCACGTCGCGCAGCTGGTGGTGAACGAGCGCCAGGCGGTGCGCATCGAGGACACGGCCGAGGACGAGCGCTTCGCCACGGCCAAGAGCCTGATCGGTGTGCGCTCGGCCCTGTGCGTGCCCCTCGAGCACGAGGGCCGGGTGGCGGGCCTGATCTACGTCGACAGCCAGTCCTTCGCCGGCTTCGGTGCCACGGACCTCGACGTGCTGGTGATCCTGGCCAAGCTGGCCGGCGCGGCGGTCGAGCGCGACCGCATGCGCGCACGCATCGTGCGCGAGCGGCGCATCCGTGCGCGCCTCTCGCGCTACCACGCGCCCTCGGTGGTCGATCACATCGTGGCGCGCGAGGACGCGGCCGGTGCCGAGATGATGGCGGAGGAGCGCGACGTGAGCGTGCTCTTCTGTGACCTGGTGGGCTTCACGGCCCTGGCCGAGCACATGGAGCCGAGCGCCGTGACCGCGCTCCTGTCGGAGGTCTTCGAGTGCCTGACCGACGAGATCTTCGAGGCCGGAGGCACCCTCGACAAGTTCATCGGCGACGCGGTGATGGCCTTCTTCGGCGCTCCGATCGCCCAGGAGGACCACGCCCTGCGCGCCGTGCGCGCGGCGGTCGGGATGCAGCGCCGCATGGACGAGCTCAATGTGGCGCGGCCTGACTTCGGTGGGCTGGCGCTGCGCGTCGGGATCAACACCGGGC
This sequence comes from Planctomycetota bacterium, assembly GCA_021776885.1. Classification (GTDB taxonomy): domain Bacteria; phylum Planctomycetota; class UBA1135; order UBA1135; genus JAJFFA01. The sequence goes on along the minus strand of JAJFFA010000240.1, from coordinate 3,779 downwards.
CGGCCATCGTGGGCGACGTGGGCGCCCGGCGGCGCATGGACTACACGGTGATCGGCGACACGGTCAACGTCGCCAGCCGCCTCGAGTCCTCCGTGGCCAAGGCCGGCCAGGTGGTGATCGGCCCCGAGACCCGGGCGCGCCTTGGGGATGCCTTCGAGCTCGAGGCCCTCGACCCGGTGCCGCTCAAGAACCGTCGCGAGCCGATCCAGCCCTTCCGCGTGCTCTGAGGGCGGTCAGTCGCGCGGGGACAGGGTCCAGCTCTGCAGCTGGACCGTGCCGTAGATGTACAGGCGCACGTCGACCCAGTTGCGCGGCTTGAGCTCGCCGCGGGTGGTGTCGCGCTCCGGCATGATCTCGAAGGGGATGTCTTGCTCGAGGCCCGGGCCGGTCCAGGCCCCCGTGACGCTGATCCGGCTGGAATCGGCCGTCTGTTGCACCCCGAGGCGCAGCATGGGCCAGGGCAGGGCGGCCTCGGGCACGATGACCTCGGCCAGGGGCATGACCTGTCTGCCGGGGACCGTCTTCTCGGCCGGGTCCCAGTCGCGCTCCGGCAGCTCGTAGACGCGCGCGTTGTGGCGGCTGGTGGACTTACCCGTGCGTGAACGCTCGAGGCTGATGCACCAGGTGCGGTCCTCGTCCGAGACCAGAATGCGGCACTTGCTGACGTCGCCCCCATTGCGGTTGCCGAGCACGAGCTCCGTGCTCCAGGCGCCGACGGGCATGCGGTAGCGCAGGTCCAGGGCGTACTCGGCATAGCCGTTCTGGATCTCGAGGTAGCCCTGCTGGGGCAGGAACTTGCCCCACAAGAGGGGCGGTTCCGGGTCGATCTGGGCGCGACCCGCAGCGCTGGCGACCAGGATGTCCAGGGTCGACTCCGGCGTCCAGTGCTCGTCCGCGCGGGCGATCGGGTCCTCGAGGGGACGTAGCAGGAGGCGCTTCTCGGTCAGGGCACCGCGCAGGGGATCCGCGCGCCAGCGCAGGAGGGGCTCCGAGGTCACGCGGTTGCTGCCGCTGTCGATGCCGCGCTGACGCACGCTGCCCTCGGCGCCCGAGTCGAAAAGGGCCTGCAGGCGCCCGCGCGCGGCGGCCGAGAGCTCGGCCAGGGGCGGCACGCGGAAGCTGGGGCTGCCGTCCGCCGCGAGCTCGACCCGGCCGATGTCCGCCGGTTCGATCAGCCAGTCCAGGGTCGGGTCGCCACCGTCGTCGCTCCAGGTGAGGCGCTCGAGGGGGAAGGGCGCGCCGCCCGGGCCGGTCAAGAGCAGCGGCGGCGCGGTCTCGGGAGCCGTGACCTGGGGCGGGTCGTCCTGGGCACGGACGCGCACGACGCGGGACTGCTCGACTCCGGCGGCGGGCAGGTTGGGCGCCCTGGCGCGCCAGCGCACGACCAGGTCGTAGTCCTGGGCGGCCTGGGGCGCGTCGAAGCTCCAGGAGCTGCCGTCGCTCGGGGTCGGGGGCAGGGCGACCTGCACCCGTCCGATCACGCCCAGGTCCATCCACTCGATCTCGGGGCGGCCGACCTCGCTCTGGGTGGTGTCCGCGTCGAGGCTGGCGTCGAGCACGATCGGATCGCCCTCGCGCACCTCGCCCGGAGCATCGACGTAGAGCGGCAGGAGCTTCGTGTCGCGCAGGCCCGCGTCGCCGGGGCCCTCGTCTGCGCCTGGTTCCGAGGCGGCGTTGTCGCTGTCCTCCAGGGGCGGATCGTCCGAGCCCTCCGGCGCGGCTCCGCCCTGGGGTTGGAGCGCCGGGGAGGTCTCGTTCTCGACGCTGCCCAGTGCTCCGGCTGCGCCAGGGTCTGCGTCCGGGGCGTCCTCGGTGCCCACTGGGCCCCCTGCGCCCCCTGGGCCCCCTGCGCCCCCCGGGCCCTGGGCAGCGCTCCGGTCGACGTCGGTGCCCGGCGGCTCGACCCGGGCCGTGTCCTCGGTCTGTTCAGACGCTCCGTCCCGCGGAGATTCGTCCCCACGCCCGAAGAAGTAGAAGGCGCCGAGGGCCGCGAGGGCGATGCCCGTCACCAGGATCAGCCCGCCCTTGGGCGCGGCCTTGGACCTGGCCGGCTGGGCCGGCGCCGTCAGGTAGGGGGCCAGGCGCTCGGCGATCTCGGCGTAGGACTGGGGCCGCTCGGCGGGCTTGGAGGCCATCATCGCCCGGGTCAGGTTGCGCAAGGGCAGGGGCAGCTCCGGGCGCAGTGTCCCCGGGTCCGGGCCCAGGGCCTCGAGCTTCTTGCGCATGCGCTCGGTGCGCGAGCGCTGGGGGAAGGCCGGCTTGGCGGTCAGAGCCTGGTAGAGCACGCAGCCGAGGCCGTAGATGTCGGCGCGGAAGTCGAGCTCGCTGCCGTCGTACTGCTCGGGCGCCATGGTCGAGGGCGTGCCCATGACGATGCCCGACTCCGTGCGGTGCATGGCCCCCGTATCGGGGGAGACGTGCATCGGGCGCGCCAGCCCCAGGTCGGCGAGCAGGGCGCGGTAGGGGAACTCGTGGCCCTCGCCCAGCTCGCGGCGGTACTCGAGCAGGATGTTCGCGGGCTTGATGTCGCGGTGGATGATTCCGGCCTGCAGCACGTGGTCGAGGGCCAGGGCCATCTCGGTCACCAGGCGCGCCACCGTCCCGACGGGCAGGGCTCCATGCTCGTCGACCCAGTCCTTGAGGTTGGGCGGCGGCACGTACTGCATGACCATGTAGTACGAGCCGTCGGACAGGATGTCCCCGTCGTAGCAGCCGACGATGTTCTGGTGGCGCAGGTCGGCCAGGATCTGGGCCTCGCGCCGGAAGCGCGCCTGGGCCTCCTCGCTCTGGAAGCCGGCGATGAGGAACTTCACCGCCACCTCGCGCTTCAGGAACGTGTGGCGTCCGCGGAACACGGCGCCCTGACCGCCGCGGGCGATCTCGTTCAGGATGTCGACGCGCGGGACGCTCGGAAACTCCCCGCGCTCGAGCGCCACCGTGGGCAGGGGCTCTGTATCCGACGCCCGCCGCCGCGGCTCGTCTTCCGGGTTCAGCGGGACCGTCTCGTTCAATTCATCTTCTTGACAAGATCCAAGATGTCTCCGACCGCAGGGCGATCGGAAGGAAAGCCGGCCTTGCCGACATACGCATACTGGATACGCCCGTCCCAGTCGATGACCAGGGCCGTGGGGCGTGCGAGATCGTCGAAGACCCCCAGGGCCGTCGTCAGGGTCAGCTTCGCGTCGATCCCGATCTTGAGGCCCTCGGGGATGCGCTCGTCGAGGGGGCGCGTGCTGTCCGGGAAGCGCTCGCCCAGCTCGGCCTTGTACTGCTCGAGGCCCTCGTTGTAGCGCGCGACGAAGCTCTCGTACTGCTCCAGGAAGGCACCCTTGCGGCTGGCGTCGCCGGGGTAGACCACGATCACCTCGGTCTCCTGGGCCTGGAACGCGTTGTAGCTCTCGACCAGGGCAGCGACCTGCACCTGGCAGTAGACGCAGACATCGGTCTGCAGCCCGCGCAACAGCACGAGCACGATCTTGGAGTTGCCGACCAGCTCGGACAGGCGCACCTTCTCCCTGTCACCGGTCGGGATGTCGAAGTCCTCGAAGTCCGGGATCACCTCGGACAGCAGCTTGCCCTCGAGGTTGCTGCTGAGCTGCTTGTCGCGGGCCGCCGGCTTGAGGCCGCTGCCGCCGTAGCGGCCGCCGCCGACGCCGTCCTTGCCCTCGAGGAACTCGTCGACCTCGAGCTCTTTGGCCAGGCGCTGCGACTCCGCGCGGCCTTCACTGAGGAAGGCGAAGGTGACCGGCAGGAACTTGCGCTCGACCTCCGTCAGGTCG
>JAJFFA010000239.1 GCA_021776885.1 Planctomycetota bacterium | reverse complement strand
AGACTGATGCGGCGCATCCGTTAAATTGGATTCCACCTCGCTATCGCATTGCACAGCCTCGCTAATGCTCGTAGTGCGATGCGATGCCTCGGCGGCTCTGAATTGTTGAGATGTTACGTCATCAGGTAAAACTTTGAATTTTGTCTTCATGATAAAAAATCCTTTTCCATGGCGGCCATGCAGAATGCTTAGCGCAACGGATTCAGATTTTGTACATCATAGGAAGATTTGTATCCCACCCAAAAATTGAGTATTTAAGTGGTTGCCTTTTGTTTCATATAGGTATCAGCGAATTTACGTAATGCTTTGTCAACACCACCGCCTTTGGCATTTGATGCGTAGAGTTTTAATTCCTTGACAAATAACTCGTAAAGCTGTGCATCAGTTAAGCGCATAGCGTCAGCTTCATAAAGCACTTTAAATACGAGGCGCATTTTCTGAAAATTGGCCTGCTTTAATTTCTCTTTTTTACCGTTAATGGCAGATTTGATTTTTGCAAAAAATTTCTTATCTTGTTGACGCGTAGCCTTACTTATTTTTCCTACAACAGTTGGACAACCTATAATCGATGTGTCGATCTTAATGGCATCAGTTAAAGCTTTGTCATCACCGTTGCGAGCACGTTCTATTAATTCGTTTAGGAAACACCCATGATAGAGAACGCAGTAAAGGGAGTACTGCATTGCAATAAATGCCGCGCTAAGCATTGGAAGAGAAGGACGCAACATTTGAAGATCATTTTCAGTGGGGCTTGGGCGTGCTTCAAAATGCTCATCTACCTGACTACAAATATCTGGCACTGCTCCAATATTACCAGGAGTGTCAGCCATCTGTTTAAACCAGCTTAAGATCTGATCATGTGGAACAAATACCAAAAGCTCGCTAAAAAGAAACATGACAAGATCAGAAGTGGGAAACTCGTACAAATAACACCAGCTAAATTCATCTTCTTCTTTATCAAAGAGTTGATCACCAAAATCATTTACTGTCTCCTTGGTGTCCTCTATTCCAACTTCAACAATTGGCCATAATTTGAGAAATGCGCGTAAATTTTGAGCTGTAATGCCTTTGGCATAGTGAGTTTCATTCATGATGAGTCACCGTAGAGTTAACTTGATTGCTAATCGAAGAAATAATTAATTTCACATTGTTTTTTAGATAGTTACTAAAATTACGACAACATATTCAGATACTGAATGTTAATATTAGGCACAAAAAGCTTCGCTCTAGTGCTGAGGGTAAGCACAGACTGGCTCTGCCAGACTGTCATGGTGATGGAAGTCTGCAGCAAACATAGGCCACAAGGGAAAATGAATTTAAATCAATATATTGAAACCATTCACAAACGCTTTCAGTCAGGCATCGCTAGTGAACATACATACCGGGCAGATTTAGAATCTCTTATTCGCGAATTAGTACCGGGCATAGAAATCACCAATGAACCGGCCAATGTAACGGATTGTGGCAACCCCGATTACGTGATTACTAAAGGAAAAGTTCCGATTGGCTTTATTGAAGCCAAAGACATCGACAAAGATTTAAATGATAAGCAATACAAAGACCAGTTTGATCGCTATCGTAAGGCGCTAGATAATCTTATTATTACTGATTACCTTTTGTTTCAGTTTTATCAAAACGGTGTTCCAGTCACTAAAATCCGCATTGGTAACGTCACAAACAATAAGATAGAACCTTGTACTGAAAACTTCGCTGAATTCACTGCACTGATACAAAATTTCTGCACATTTATTGGGCAAACAATTAAATCTCCCAAAAAGCTCGCTGAGATGATGGCAGCCAAGGCAAAGCTATTGCAAATGATTCTTGAAAAAGCGATTGAGTCGGATGAAAAAACACAAGAAAATACCAGCCTGCAGGATCAATATACCTCGTTCAAAAGTATACTGATTCACGACCTCAATCCGAAAGATTTTGCCGACATTTACTCTCAAACATTGGCTTATGGCATGTTTGCCGCTCGTTTGCATGACCCAAGCCTGGGTACATTCAGTAGACAAGAAGCCGCAGAATTGATACCGAAGACAAATCCCTTTCTGCGCAAATTATTTCAGTATGTGGCAGGGTATGACATTGATGAACGCATAAAAACTACAGTAGATAACCTGGCAGATGTATTTCGCGCAACAGATATTAAGGCATTGCTTGAAAACTTTGGCAAAGCAACCCAAACACAAGACCCAATTATCCATTTTTATGAAACATTCCTTGCAGAGTACGATCCGAAGCTACGTAAAGCCCGTGGTGTTTGGTATACGCCGGAACCTGTAGTCAGTTTTATTGTTCGTAGTGTCGATGAAATACTAAAAACTGACTTTGGATTAAAAGATGGACTGGCAGATACATCTAAAACCAACATTGAAGTTGAAGTACAAGGTGCAACTGTCAGCAAGGGGAAAAATAAAGGCAAGGCCATTAGGCAAAGCAAAGAAGTCCACAAAGTGCAGGTGCTTGATCCAGCAACCGGTACTGGAACATTTCTTGCGGAAGTAGTGAAACATATCTACAACAATAAATTTATTGCGATGCAGGGTGCATGGAGCGGGTATGTAGAAGAACATTTGATACCACGTTTAAATGGCTTTGAGATATTAATGGCTTCCTATGCGATGGCACACTTGAAGTTAGATATGCTGCTGGCAGAAACCAGTTATCAGCCAACAAAAGATCAACGTTTCAATATCTTCCTCACGAATTCACTAGAAGAACATCATCCAGATACCGGGACACTTTTCTCATCATGGCTAAGTACCGAAGCCAATGAAGCTAATTATGTCAAACGTGACACACCCGTGATGGTTGTAATGGGGAACCCCCCTTATGCGGTTAGTAGTTCTAATAAAAGCGAGTGGATCCAGAATTTACTCAAGGATTACAAAAAAGACTTGAATGAGCGAAATATCCAACCTCTTTCTGATGACTACATAAAATTTATTCGCTATGGGCAGTATTTTATAGAAAAAAACGGGGAAGGTGTTCTTGCTTACATCTCTAACAACAGCTTTATCGATGGCCTAATTCATCGGCAAATGCGTAAGCACCTACTGGAAAGCTTTGACAAGATATATATTTTGGATTTGCATGGTAACAGCAAGAAGAACGAAACCGCAGTCGATGGAAGCAAAGATGAGAATGTGTTCGACATAATGCAGGGTGTGTCGATCAATATTTTTGTTAAACAAAGAACTAAGTCTTTAGGTTTGGCAGAAGTTTATCAATTAGATTTATATGGCAAGAGAAAAGAAAAATATCAAACCTTACAAAACAATTCACTAGCCACATTACCGTGGCGAAGACTTGAATATCATGCGCCAGGATACTTTTTTGTATCCAAAGATTTTGAGACGCAGACAAGCTACGAAAAAGGGTTTGCTATTCACGAATTATTTCCGGTTAATTCGAGTGGTATTCAAACGAAAAGAGACAAGTTATTTGTCGATATGGACAAATCATCTCTAGAGCAACGAATAAAACAACTGCTATCTGACGAGTATAGTAGTCAATTCATCTCGGATTACAATATTCAGGATTCTTCAAGCTATTCCCTCATGCGAAAAATAAACCAAAGCAACCTTGAAAAAGAAAATATTCGCTACACCTCTTACCGACCTTTCGATATGCGATACATTTATTATGATAAGGAGCTTTTAGGAAGACCATTTTACAAAGTTATGCAGCACTTTATTAAAAATGAAAACATTGGATTGATTACATGCAGACAGCAATCCTCATTTGATTTTCAGCATATCTTTATCACTAATGTCATTTCTGATTTAAATTCTATATCACTTCAGACCAAAGAAACTTCATATGTTTTTCCACTTTATCTCTATCCAGAAAGCAGTAGTCAACAAATCATAGAGGAAAGTGATGGTCGCGAGCCGAACCTGAATCTTGAAATTGTTGAACAAATTGCCACAGAGCTTGGTATAGACTTTGCTAGCGAAAAAGAAAATGATGCAAATATATTTACCCCTATCGAATTATTGGATTACATCTATGCTGTATTGCATTCAACATCCTATCGAGAAAAATACAAAGAATTTCTAAAAATTGATTTTCCGCGAATCCCATATCCGAAAAATAGCAATACATTTAGGCAACTGGTTCAGCTTGGTGAGCAGTTGCGGCAAATCCACTTGCTCGAATCACCAATTGTTGAAAACTACATCACCAGCTATCCACAGGAGGGTGATAATGTGATCACTCGAAAAATCACAAAGAAGGACTGGGAGCTTTACGACACTGACAAACAGTTAGGCCGCATCTGGATCAATAATAAACAGTATTTTGACCAGATACCGCTAATAGCATGGGAATTTTATATCGGCGGTTATCAACCTGCACAAAAATGGCTCAAAGATCGCATCGGACGTAGACTAAGCTATGAAGATATATTGCATTACCAGAAAATTATTAAAGCCCTGACAGAATCAAATCGCTTGATGTCAGAAATTGACAATACCGATATCAAATAAGCTGCGCGATCGAAATTATTGCTAGATCTTTTTTACATTAAATTGCACTGTAGCATCCAATCAAGAGATGCCGTCTGAGGTCAATATTGATATATTTCAAGAGAAAAAACTGAATCTATTCAACTAAATTGCCGGACACTATGGACCAATTATGACAAATGACAAGCAAACTCTACGAAGAGAGAAAGAGAATCTGAATCAAAGAAAAGTAGATGGCGAAATACTTACTATTCAAGACGCATACAGATCCATTGCCAGCTCTGGAGTTAATTTTGACTTTAATTGTCTCGCCTTCTCGCCAACAAATATAACTCCTGCTTTATCCTTTTCTATACTATCTGGAAAATTACATCGTTACCATACAAAAAATGATCTTGAGCAACATTTAGGCTACAGTCCGATCAAGCCAATTAAAGGTGATGAAGTCATCTTTGAATCCAAGTACTTTGTGTTGGTAGTAAATGAATATAAAAAAATTAAGGGAATAAAGGAAAAATGTATATTAATTGCCGAAATTTGTGAGATTGTAAGAGATAGTTCACTACATCTAAGAAACATTGAATATGACCTGTTCCAAAAAAGATTAACCGAGTTCGAGAAAATCTTAAATCAATCAAAATTCTTTTCCATAATTAATTTATGCGAATTTATACAAAAAAAAGAGCATGTTTTCTGTTATCCCGCCTATGTTACAAAAGAGTTAACTCTAAAAGCTAGTGCAAACAAAAGAGCAGAATATGTAATAGATAAATTATTTGATTATGAATCACCTGATTATAAAAATAAATTCAAGCCTTTAGTCCACGAATCAATCAAAACAGGCAAGCCTATAATGGATGAATTAGACTCAATAAGATTCATTATTATTCCTCTAATCCGTAAAAAAGAGCATTCACTAAGAATTACCCATATTTTAATAATTCATTCTTTATCTGACATCAATCATAAGACACTAAGTAATATAGAAGAACTAATTGAGAATTACTTAGAATATAGATTCTCTAAGTTACAAATAAGCACAATCTTTGATATGCAAACGGATTTGCTCAAGATCAGTAACCACCAAACTGAAATCAAACTTAACGGCAAGTCCGACTTACTGGAAATTTACAAAAATTATATTAAAAAATACTTCCACAATATATTATTTTCAACATATTCAGACAGTATCACTATTCGATTTTATAATCATATTTCAAAAACATTAGATGTGCTGCATCGCAGTCATTCAGAATTTGGATCGTATAGGGATGGAGACCCTGAGTCATATCCGATAAAGATAACAGACTATCATAGCAGTACAAATGCGTTTGCTTTTTCTAAATGCAACAAAGATATTACATTTATTTATATAGGAAACTTCTCCAGCAAAATACCTAGTGAGTTCAAAAAACTAGGATTCTCAAAAGTTTCATCCAAAAGACAGTTAACTGCTTCTTCAATTACGTTTCCAATTTTTCTTGGAAAATGTCCTATTGGAACTATTAATATAGAGTCTCAACTTGTTCATGCATTTGATGAGCATTTAACTTTTCTTAAGTCGGCAATATCAATGATTGAGAGCTATTTCAACCAACTTCTTTTAGTTAATGATAACTCTTGGATAAAAAATAGGGTATTTACATATGATGGCGTTCATGAACTTCGTCAATATTGTGATGCTAAGAAATTTGATACTAAAACATGCTCAGTGTTACAAAAATATTTATTTAGCAATATTGAGAAGCAAGAATTTGGAGAAATTTCTATTGATAAAATAGAACAAGAGATTAGAGATGAAATTGATGAATCTAATAAAGCAATGGATAAGACAAGTAAAGATTTACAAAATCTGATTCATTTTAATATAAATGTTAAAGGAATATTAGATGGGCAAACTGTAAATTTGATGAAACTTATCGTGAGAAATTTGTTAAACAATATAAGTAGATATGGTGACCCACGAAAAGATAAGATTACCATTATAATTAGGAAACCAAAACATGAAATTACATGCTCCGAAATCAGAATATATGCTAGAACATGTGGTTTCATTAATAATGAGATAATAGACAAATTTGGAATCATACCTGTTCAAAAAGAAGAGAAACAAGTTGATAATTTAAGGTATGGGATGTTTATTGTCGGAATGTTATGCAGAACATTAGGTGGCACACTTGATATTGGCTCCTCAAAAAAACGAAACTTAACATTCATTGAAATCCGACTCCCAGTTAACAAGGATCATGCACATGAATTTATTGAAGATATGCATTCTTGAGCCAACAAAGGATTTTCATAACCAACTTATCGAAAAATACAAATTTTTTTTTGAGGCTTGTAATTATACCGCTGACATAGATTGCTTCACTATAGAGAGCGAACTTCATACGGCATTAAATTCTGAAATTATTGATATTGTCATATCTGATCTTGCTCTTGACTCTGAGGGTGCTCCAGGATTACTTATCATTAGGGATATAAAAGAATTGTATCCAGATGTGTACTGTATTGGAAATTCAAGAACAGAAATATCATATCGCGAGACTACATTAAAGCTTCCAAATTTTGATCTATTTATTGATAAGAGTGGCTTATTTGCAGGCACGGAAGATTATTTGGAAAAAATCAGAGTTATTTTCTTAGCGACATTTAAGAGAAATACAAATATAGAATGTAAATGGGAAGAAAGTGATAGTTTTCTTGGGAATGATGACAATCACCTGGTTGTAAGGTCTTTAATTTCACAAGTAACTTTTTCTAGTCATACCCAAGACTGCAGATTAAAGCCTGAAGTAGCGGAGTTGACTTTGTTAGCCGGAGGTAGAAGTAAAAGCTGGGTTTATAAAATGAATGTCAATAACCGTAAATCGAAAGTAACATTGGTCCCATCTGTATTAAAAATATCTAAAAAAGAATATGCACTTAAAGAAATTGAAAATTACAATAGATTTGTAAAATGGGTTTTGCCGTATTCTTGGAGGGTAGATATATTAGGTTCAGGTATTACCAAAGAATATGGTGCAATTTGTTATTCATTTATTTTGAGTGGTGATTATAAGTTCGATGCTCTAACTGAGTTTATTAAGCTGGGTAAGTATAATTGTATAAAAGAAACACTAAGAAAACTATTTAATCCATCTAAGAAGTTTTGGTATAACACTCCCTTAATAGATGAATCTGACAATATAAATGAACTATATACTAAACGTTACTTTAGACACGAGGACTCACAAGATCTATCTAACATTCAATTTATCAATGCCTTACAGGAACTTATGCTTGCAAAAATTGAAAGAAATACTGTAACTGTCCGGGACACAGTTTATGAAAAACCAATAAATATTTTATTTGGCACACCTCACGGTAAATATCAAACGTGTATTTGTCATGGCGATCTTAATAGTAATAATGTGATTTTAGCGGAAAATGGCGAAATTATTTTCATAGACTTTCAGGAAACTGGTAGGGGACATGTTTTTGAAGATTTTATAGCAATGGAGGCAAGTATTAGACTTAATTATAAGATTGAAGAAATAGATATTTTAAAAAACGCACAAAATTGGGAGAATCTTCTGGAAATAGAAAATAAATACAACGAAACAAATTCTTATGAGACATTTATGCCTGAAATGTATTCACTTGTAGATGAAATTAGATCTATGGCCAAGCAAAATTTTCCTGATGAAAATTGGAGTAATTACCACTATGGCATAGCAGCATATTGTTTCAGGTTATTTAGAATCAAAGAGCTTTCAAATAATGCAAAAGGACGCTTACTTGTTCCTTTATTGGTGTCAAGCAAATTAGTACGGAAAAATTAATTCTACTTTTGCTCAAGCAAAGGAGATAGGTCTGATATTGCAATATTCAGCGCCCATGATAAAACTTTCAACAAAGAACAACATAGGCCATTGTAACTCACAATCTATAACAAATAAGAATATTGAATGCGCACAAAAGCTTCGCTCTTGTACATTGTATTGGGACAGATTGGCTATATAGGTAACTAACTTTTCTAAAATGAAAACGTGACAAATCTGACAGTTATTGGCGAATGTTGGCGAGCACTGGCGAGTGTAATATCAATAAAAACAGTTAGTCTTAAGACCTGTTAATCCGTTTGTCCGAGGTTCGGGCCCCGTCAGGAGCCATATATTTAAAGGCTTGCGGCAATGCAGGCCTTTTTTCTTTTTGAGGCTGAGCGATAATACGTGCCGTTAACAGCTTGGTTTAGAAAATTTATTCTGTTGATATCTTTT
>JAJFFA010000238.1 GCA_021776885.1 Planctomycetota bacterium | reverse complement strand
CCGTGTCGAGGATCCGTTTCACAGCATTCTGGCCGCCCCCCACGGTCAGCACGGACAGTCGGAAGTCGATCGGGCGGCACTCGAAGCGGATCTGGTACTTGCCGTCCTGGGGCGAGTTGCGCTCCGCGATGTCGAGCTTGGCCAGGATCTTGAGGCGTGAGATGATCGCGTTCAGCAGTGTGCGCGGCGGCGTCATCACGATGCGCATGCGCCCGTCGATGCGGTAGCGGATGCGGATGAACTTCTCGCAGGGCTCGACGTGGATGTCGCTGGCCTTCTCCTTCAACGCCTTGAGCAGGATCAGGTTGGCCAGCTTGACGGCCGGGGCGTCGTCACCCGTGGCCGAGCTCTCGATGTCCTCGGTCTCACCCTCGTCCTCGCGGACCTCGATCTCGCCCTCGCTGCCCTCGACCTCACCGAGGAGCTCCTCGACCTGGGAGTTCGAGCTCTGGAAGACCTGATCGATGGCCCCCAGGATCATGCCCCCGTGGGCGAAGACGGCGCGCACGTTGCAACCCGTCAGACGCTTCAGGTCGTCGAACAGGAGCACGTCGAAGGGATCCGAGACCGCCAGGGTCAGGACGTTCCCGTTGCGCGCCAGGGGCAGGATCAGCTTCTCGCGACAGACCTCCTCCGAGAGGGTGTCGAGGGCGGACGGATCGGGCTGTACGCGGGTCAGGTCCACCGGCGGAACGCCAGCGGAGCGACCCAGGATGTCCATCAGCGCTCGCTCCTCGACGATGCTGCGCGAGAGCAGCGTGTCGATCACGTTCGGGCCCTGGGCCTGGGCGTCGGCCCACTCCTCGGGGGAGACCAGCCCCTCGTCGAGGAGCAGTCGCTTGATCTTGACGGAGGTACGCAAGGGGCTAGGCCGCGTTGATGTTGGAGCGCAGCTCGCCCGGATCGGAGAGCACGGACTCCGCGTCCTTCATGCTGACGCGCCCCGAGGACACGAGGCGGCCCAGGGACTGGGCCATGGTGCTCATGCCCAGGCGCCCACCGGTCTGGATCTGGGAGTAGATCTGGTGCGACTTGCCGTCGCGGATCAGGGCGCGGATGCCCGGCGTGGCGATCATGACCTCGTTCGCCATGACCCGCCCGGTGCCGTTGGCGATGGGCAAGAGCTTCTGGCTGAAGACGGCCTCCAGGCTGAAGGACAGCATGGTGCGCACCTGGGATTGCTGGTGCGGCGGGAAGACGTCGATGATGCGGTTGACCGACTGCACCGCGTCCGAGGTGTGCAGCGTGCCGAAGGTCAGGTGGCCGGTCTCGGAGAGAGTCAGGGCGGCCTCGATCGTCTCGTGGTCGCGCAGCTCGCCGACCAGGACGATGTCCGGGTCCTGACGCAGCACACTGCGCAGGGCGTTCTTGAAGGCCTTGGTGTCTCCGCCGACCTCGCGCTGGGTGACGACGCAGTTCTTGTGCACATGCGTGAACTCGACCGGGTCCTCGATCGTGACGATATGCGCCTGGCGGTTGACGTTGATGTAGTCGATCATCGCGGCCAGCGAGGTCGACTTGCCCGAGCCCGTGGCGCCGGTGACCAGCACCAGCCCGGCGTGCATGTTGCAGATGCGCTGGCAGACCTCGAGGGGCATGCCGAGCTGCTCGAAGTTCGGGATGCCACCGGGGATCGAGCGCAGCACGCAGGCCACCGAACCCTGCTGGTAGAAGACGTTGACGCGGAAGCGTCCGTTGCCCTCCAGCCCGAAGGAGCAGTCGAGCTCGAGGTCGCGGTCGAGCTTGGCGATCTGGTCCGAGGTCAGGACGCTGGTCGCCAGGCGGCGTGTGTCCTCGGCCTCGAGGGCCTGGTGCTCGACGGACAGGAGAGCCCCGTCCAGGCGAATGCGCGGCGGGCTGCCCACCGTGATGTGCAGGTCCGACCCACCCTGGCGCACCATCAGCGCCAGGAGTTCTTCCATCGTAATCATGGGGGCGTGTCCGGGAGGTCTAGGGGCGCGTCGAGAGGGGCTTCAGCAACGGGAGCGATCGATTCCCAGGGGCACGGAGAGGACTCCCACCGCAGTCCGAGGGACGGGTAGACATCGGAAGTCGCGGGACTCCGACCTGAGCCCCGCTGGGGTGGAAATTCCTTCCCGGTGCCTGGCCCTGGCCGGCGGGAGCGGCCGCGGCGGCGGGCGACGCAACGGATTCAAATGGCCCAGGGCCCCCACGTCCTGCGACGTGGGGGCCCTGGAGCCGCCGGAGTGGGCCAGGAACGGGGGTCAGTCGTCTTCGTGCTTGCGGCCCACCTCGGCCAGAACCTTGGCCTGCTCGGCCGAGGGAACCGGGGCGAAGTGCGAGAAGGACATCGAGAAGGAGCCCTCGCCTGCCGTCTGGGACTTCAGGTCGCGGTGGTAGGTCTGGATCATCGAGAGCGGAACCTGGGCCTTGATCACGGTGATCGCGCCGTCGCCCTCGTTGGCCTGGTCCAGCACGTGGCCGCGACGGTGGCTGGTCACGTCGCTGAAGATCGTCCCCGCGTGGTCCGAGGGGATGTGGATCTCGACATCCATCACCGGCTCCAGCAGCACCGGCCCGGCCTTCTCGAAGCCGTCCCGGAAGGCACGTCCGCCGGCCATCTTGAAGCTGGCCTCGTCCGAGTCGACCGCATGGAACTTGCCGTCGTAGAGCTCGATCTCGATGTCCACCACCTTGCCCCGGGTCAGGATGCCCTGGGAGGCGACCTCGCGCACACCCTTCTCGACGGCGGGGATCAGGTTGCGCGGGATCGAGCCACCCACGACGGCGTCGTTGAACTGGATGCCCTCGCCCGATTCGAGCTTCTTGAGCCGCACGTAGCACTCGCCGAACTGGCCGCGCCCGCCACTCTGCTTCTTGTGGCGGTGGTGGCCCTCGGAGACCTTCTTCGTGATCGTCTCGCGGTACAGGATGCGCGGCACGTGGGTGTCGACGTCGACCCCGTAGCGCCGGCGCATGCGCTCGAGCATCACCGCCAGGTGCAGGTCGCTCATGCCGTGCACCACCAGCTCGTGGGTCTCGGTGGCGTGCTCGATGGTGAAGGTCGGGTCCTCCGCGGCCAGCTTGGTCAGGGCCTCGCCGATCTTCTGCTCGTCGGCACGCGTCTTGGGCACCACCGCCAGGGCCACCATCGGGATCGGCGAGCGCGGGCTCTGCACCTGAACCGGGTCGCTGCCCGGCTTGCTGAACGGCGCCCAGACCGGAAGCTTCTCGACCTTGGAAAAGGCGACGATCTCACCCGGGCCCGCGCTCTCGATGGGCTCGCGCTTCTTGCCCACCATGCGGAACAGCCCACCGAGCTTCTCGCCCTTGTCCCCGTCCGCGCCGTGCACCACGTCATGGGCGCCAAGGGAGCCGCTGTGGATCCGGGCCAGGCAGATCTTGCCCACGTGGGCGTCGGCCTTGACGTTGAAGACCGTCGCGATCAGGGGACCCGACGGATCGGCCGCGATCTCCTCGTCGTCCGCGTTCTTGGTCGGCAGGTGCTCGGGGCTCGGCGCGAAGCGCTTGAGGAACTCCAGGGTCTTCATCAGCCCGATCTCGTTGACCGGGTTGCAGATGAGGACCGGAACCAGCGAGCCCTTGGTGATCGCCGTCGGCATCAGCGAGTCGAGCTGCTCCTCGGACAGCTCGGAGGTCTCGAGGTAGGCGTTCAAGAGCTCCTCGTCCTCGCAGGCGTCCATCACCCGATCCTTGAGGCGTCCGCACCAGTCGCTCTCGGGGTCGAGGATCGTGCGTCGCACCGCCGAGAAGCCGGGGCCGCTCTGGTCGGGCAGGAGCACAGGCACGCAGGTCTCGCCCACGCGGCTACGCAGCTCGAGCATGGTGGCGTCGAAGTCCGCGTTGTCGCCGTCGAGGTGGGTCAGGACGATCGCGCGCCCGCGCCCCATGTCGGCCGCGGTCTTCATCTTCGTGCGCAGGTTGAAGGTCGCGCCGCTGGCACAGCTGACGACGCCGACGACCATGTCGGCTCCGAACATGGCCGACTGCACCTCGGCGCGGAACTCGGGGTAGCCCGGCGTGTCGAAGAAGGACCAGCTGCGCTCGCCCCAGTCGGCCCAGACGACTGAAGCCTGCAGGGTGTGGCCCTTGTCCTGCTCGTCCGGCTCCGTGTCACAGATGCTGGTCTTGTCCGCGACCGTTCCCTTGCGCGGCGAGGCGCCGGTCTTGAACGCCAGGGCGTCCACGAGGGTCGTCTTGCCAGAGGACGGGTGGCCGACGAATGCGATGTTGCGAATGGCGGACAGCTCGGTCATGTTCGCGATGGGAGCAAGGGGTCCAGGGCGACGCGCGCCCGATGTGGGCCGCGCATCCTACTTCCTGCCCCCCGACCTTCGCAAAAGCAGCGGGGGGAGCGGGCCAAGCCCTCCCCCCCCGCGTGTCCCTCGGTGTACTTCGGGTGGACTCAGGGCGCCAGCCGAGCGGGCCCGAGCAGCCCCCGGGTCCCCGCGCGGGACCCCGGCGCTACTGGCGTCCGTGGACGACGATCTCGACCCGGCGGTTCTTGGCCTTGCCCTCGGCGGAATCGTTCGAGGCCAGGGGCTTGTACTCGCCGTGGCCGGCGACGACGAAGCGCTTGTCGCGGATCTCGCAGACCTCGACCATGTACGACAGAACGGCCATGGCGCGCGCCAGGGACAGCTGACGGTTCGAGCCGAAGGCCGAGCGCGAGATCGGATCCGAGTCGGTGTGCCCCTCGATGTGGAAGGTCCCGTTCGGGAACTCGTTCTTGAGCCGCCTGGCGACCGCCTGCAGGGCTTGCTTGCCCTGGGCCGAGAGCTCCGCCTTGCCCGAAGGAAAGCTGATGGACGAGGGCAGGGTGATCACCATGCGCCCGTCGCGCACGCCGTAGCCGACCCCCAGGTTGTCGAGGTCGTCGTAGCGCACCGGTGCCACCTGCGCGGGAGCCGCCGCCGGGGTGACCCCCACGTTGCGCTCGGCCAGGCGCGCAGCGTCCTCGAGGGAGCTGGCCAGGTTGTCGCGCTCGTGGGTCAGGGTCTGCAGGCGATCACTGAGCGTGATCTTCTGCTCGCGCAGCTCGCGGATCTCGGCCTCGCGGTCCGCGATCGCGGCTCGCAGAGCCCCTGATGAGGCGCAGCCGCCCGCGAAGAGCGACCCGATGAGGATCGCGAAGAGAGCTGCCTTGGATGTCGTTTGGGTCTTCATCGTTTCCCCTCTGAAGAACTGAGCGAAGCGTGCGACTGGAGCGGAGATGCCCTCAACCGAAGAGCACGAGGACATGATTCCAATACAGAAGGACGATTCCAATGCCCAATGCCAGGTAGGGCCCGAAGGGCAGATAGCGTCCGGCGATACGCGCGACGCGCAGCGAGCGCTGCCAGCCCCCGGAGCGCCCACGGCTGCGCGCCCGAGCGCGGGACAGGCACAGGAAGCGCAGCATGTTCCCGATCCCGGCCACCGAGGCGACCATGGCGGCGATCATCAGGGCGGCCAGGGCGCCCCCCGGGCCGACGAAGCCCCCCCCGGCGGCCAGGAGCTTCACGTCCCCGAAGCCCATGGCATCCGTGCCGTAGGCCTTCGTCCCGATCCAGCCGATGACCCACAGGACGCCCCCACCCACGGCCATCCCGGCCAGGCAGCCGAGCAGCGCCCCGAAGCGGTCGACCTGACCCCCAGCGCCCTCCGCGACCGCGCGCGCGACCCAGGTCCCCTCGTGCACGCCGGGCAGCGCCAGGGAGAAGACCACGGCCGCGAACATGCCCCCGATCGAGACCTCGTCCGGGATCTCGAAGCAGGCGAAATCGACGAAGGTGGCGACCACCAACCCCGCCAGGACCGTGGAGAACAGGACCACCATGCCCCAATCGCCCCAGGAGCGGGGCTCGACGGACCATGCCGAGAGTCCCCAGAGCAGGGCCGTGAGGGCCTCCACCGCGGGATAGCGGGCGGGAATCGACCAGCCGCAGGAGCGACAGCGCCCGCGCAAGAAGAGCCAGGAGACCAGGGGCAGGTTCTCCTTCCACGTCAGCTCCGTGCGGCAGTCCGGACAGCGCGAGCGGCGCGGAAAGGACACCGTCTCGCCCTCGAGGGGCAGGCGGTGGATCGCCACGTTCAGGAACGAGCCGACGAAGAGCCCGACGAAGGCCCACAGGGCGATACCGGCCCACGGGGGGCCTGTCAGGAGCAGCTGTTCGAGGCCCTGCATCAGTCGTGCTCCCAGACGAGGTGGAGGTAGTCCAAATAGGGAGGATCCCAGGGGGCGGTTCGGCGGTACCCGCTAGGTGACTCGGACGGAGCGGGCTCGATCCTGAGCTCGATCAGGGCGCGGATGGGCCCACGGCCGTCCAGGAGTCGCGGGTAGGAGACAGCCGAGTCCCAGGAGGGGGCCTCGTCGGCAGCCTGGTAGCGCACGCTCCAGCTGCCGATCGCCCCGGCGTGCCCCCCGGCGCGCACGTCCAGCCAGCGCACGGCCCCACCCTCGGCAGGGACGGGTGAAGAGGCGGCCAGGAAGCGCAGGGGCACGGCCAGGGGGTTGTCAGAGGGCGCATCGAGCTCGAACTCCGCGCGCCGCGTGTCGCGCAGGCTCATCCCCCCGCCGCGCCCGGCGAGCCAGAGCTGGTTCGGGCTGGCCGTGACCTCGCCCTGGATCCGCAGGTAGCCGCCGGCCACGAGCAAGAGCGGCGTGTCCACCTCGACGCGACCGTCGATCACCAGGTCGCCCCCCGCGACGATCACCGTCCACGGGACCTCTCCCCCGGCGACCTCGGCCAGCCAGTCGGACAGGCTCGTCCCGCGACCGAGGGCCTGGCGCACGTCGAGGGCCGGGGGCTCGCCCCCCACCCCACGCGAGAGCACTCCCGAGAGCTGGATCTTTCCCTGGGCGCGCAGCACCCGCAGCCCGGCGCCGGGCCCCAGCTCGCAGACCTCGCCGGCGGCCAG
>JAJFFA010000237.1 GCA_021776885.1 Planctomycetota bacterium | reverse complement strand
CATCGCACCCTGCGAGCGGGGCTGCGTGTCCAGCACCCGAAGGATCTCCATGAACATCCGCTACCTCTCCGCCGTCGGGGCCGTCCTGGCCCTCGTCTCCTGGTCCCCCCCGCCGCCCGCGGGGAATGGAGCCGGCACCGTCGTCTTCGATCTGATCTCGCCCCAGGACGGGGCCGTGGTTCCCGCGGGGACCAACGTCGAGTGGCGCATCGAGCTCAGCGTCAGCAGCCTGGACAACCTGGGCCTGGCCCTGGCCTCCGTCGACCTGCTGCAGGCGCCGAGCAACCCCGAGCCGATCGCCTTCCGCCTGGGCCGCGCCGGCGGCACGGCCATGCGTGACTTCGACCGCCCGCGTGGCTTCCCGAACCCGGGCGCCCTGCTCGACGAGTCGGGCTTCGGCGGCAGCCTGCTCGACAGCGCGTCGCGCCTGGTTCAGATCGGCGGCGCCCAGAACACCTTCGGCGTGGCGCCGACCTGCCTCGGCCCGAACGCGAGCGTCTGCATGGGGCAGGACACCAGCGTCAACGCGGGCATCGGCCAGGGAGCGAGCGCCCAGGTCCTGGCCCGCGGCAGCTTCCGCGCCCCCGCGACCCCGGGCAGCTACACGGTGCAGCTCGACTCGATGCTGGCCAACACCCTGGCCAGTGTGAACGCGGCGCCCCAGGCGTCGCAGGTGCGACGCGCCCAGGTGGACGCGCCGACGGGCAGCCTGACCTTCATCGTGCAGTGAGGAACCCGACCATGAACATGATCCAGCGCCTCTGCCTCAGCACGCCCCTGCTCCTGGCCAGCCCCGCCCTCGCGACCGATGTCGTCCTGCCCGCCGACGGTGCCCTGCTGCACCGCCTGCACCTGCAGCTGCGCTGGGAGTCCGTCGAGGACGTGGTCTCGGACTACCGCCTGCAGATCGTCGAGGACGACGGCAGCGCGAGCCCCTTCGTCGGCGGAGCCCCCGTCATGACCCACAGCGTCTCCAGCGCCGAACCGCGCACGGTGGTCGAGACCGGACTCGAGTTCGGCAAGGACTACGCCTGGCGTGTGGGCGGCGCGGCCGGCTCGCCCGCTGTGCGCTTCCAGACCCCGGTTCGACGCTTCAGCACCGCCACCCTGCACCCGGAGGTCTCGCTCCCGCAGGTCTCCATCCCGGCCGGCGCGGGCGTGCCGCCCGAGGACGGCATCGTGATCTGGGTCCAGCGCCGCAACATGTCCTCCAACTGCTTCATCCTCGGCGCTGAGCCGGACGGGCGCCTGGTCCTGGCCCTGCCCTTCATCGACCTGGTGCACAGCGACATGCGCCTGATGGACAACGGCCGAATCCTTTCGAACTACCGCGTCGACGAGACGGACGGCATCAACACCTGGATCTGCCGCGGGATCGCGGTGCGCACCCTCGACGGGCGCCGGACCTGGATCGGGCCACAGGACCACTGCGGCGCGCCGCCGCCCCCGAACGTCAAGCTCGGGCCGCACCACGAGGTCTTCCCCATGCCTGCGGACGCCCCCCACGGCGCCAACTTCCTCGAGCTGTCCTTCGACAACCGCACCTTGGACTACGTCGACAACGTGCACGGCGGAACCGTGTACGACGACCTGCTGTGGCAGGGCGACCAGGTGCGCGAGCTGGATCGCCACACGCTCGAGGTCATCCAGCACTGGAGCACCTTCGACAGCATCTCGCTCGACGACCACCTGCCCGAGTTCTACCCCGGCGCCGATGTCGGCCCTGGCGGTGACTGGAACCACTGCAACGCTGCCATCTACGACCCGCTCTACAACCGCGTCTGGGTCTCGGCACGGCACCAGAGCCGCGTGGTCGGGATCGACTGGGCGACGGGGCAGGGCGTGATCCAGGTGGGCGACGTCAACGTTGCGGGCTTCGGTCCCTGGCCCTCGGGCGACCCGGACTTCGGCGACAACTTCTTCTCCTTCCAGCACGCCCCGGAGGTGCTCGCGAACGGGAACATGCTGGTCTACAACAACGGCAACTTCATGGAGCCTGTCGACCTGAACAACATCTCCCGCGGGCGCCAGACCCAGGGCGTCGAGATCGCCTTCGACAACCCGGCGAACCCCACCAGCGCCTCGATCGTGCGCACCTTCGACCTGGTCGGGCTGAACCTCTCGGACGCCGCGTACGCGCCCTTCGTGGGCGACGCGGACCGGCTCCCGGGCGGCCACACCCTGGCCCCCGACGGCCCGGGCTCGAGCATCATGGAGTTCGATGCCCAGGGCAATGTGATCTGGTTCCTGGACGCCGGCCCGGCCTTCGTGGGCCAGCCGAACGGAGTCCTGGTCTACCGCGCCGAGAAGGTCCCGGCCCTCGTCATCGACACCCCCGGCGACGCCGACGGAGACTGGGACCTGGACCTGGCCGACCTCGCGGCACTCCAGACCGCGTACACGCAGCCCGCTCCCCTCGCCTTCCCGGACACCCTCGTGGACCACGACGCGGACGGCGACTTCGACGCCGCGGACGTCGACGCCTTCGCCTACTGGCTGACGGGACCGGGGCGCTAGCCCGCAGCGCGTAGACACCCGCCGAAGGACTGCAGCGCCTCCCTCGAGGCTTGCAGTCCTTCGGCTCCCGGGAAGCTCTACAACCCGCCCAGGATCTGGCGCGTGTAGTGGCGCGCATCCAGCAGGCTGTTTTCCACCGCCGGGAGCGCCCAGTTGTCCTGGTTCACGAAGTAGATCTTGTCCTCGATCGGGCGGCGCAGGTGCTCGGTCACGCCGTCCGCGATCAGGCCGGGCCGCGCGATGGGCAGGGCATGGCCCCAGCGCGTCATGCGCACCTGACGCACGGCCGAGGACGGCACGTCCAGCAAGCGCAGCATGCGCCGGATCTGCGGCGCCAGCTCGCGGGCGTAGGTCTGGAAGCCGTTCTCGATCAACAGGGTCCAGCGCGCGTCGTCCCAGGGCAGGGGCCAGTAGAGGGTCAGGACGCTGGTCTTCGAGTCGACGGGCCGGGCGTAGTGCCCGTTCAGCATGTCGACCACCCGCGATCCCTCCGGCGCCTCGCCGACGTTCATCGGGAAGTCCTCCCCGCTCTCGAGCAGGAAGGCGTCGTAGAAGTCCTGCTGGATCGGAGCGTCGAGCAGCACGTTGGCCACGAGGTAGGGCCGGTACTCGAGCTGGAACATGGCGTCGGCCTTGCGCGCGTCGAGCTGGAAGAGGTCCGGGATCATGCGCTTGGCGACGTGCTTGGGGCAGGCCATGACGACCTTCTTCGCCAGCAGCGAACGGCACACGCCCTGGGTGTCGCGGTAGGTGACCTGCACCTCGTTCCCCTTCAGGCGTACGTCCGTCACCGTGCAGCCCGCGCGCAGTTGCACCGGCGCGCAGCCCGCCGGCAGTGCCTCGTCCGCCTGCTTCAAGCGGCGCCAGAGTTCCTGGGCGATGTACGCGTTCCCGCCGGGGAAGACCCAGCGGTGGAACTCCTCCGCGGCGAGGAAGTTCCAGCCGCTCGCCGCCGAGATCTCCTCCCAGCCGGCGGCGAAGGACGAGTAGCAGTAGGCCTGGATCGCGGCGTCCAGGGGCGCGGGCACGCGCAGCCCGATCGACTGTTCGATGTGGTCGCGCAGGCTGAGCCGGTCCAGGTCCAGGATCCACTGGTTGTCCTGGCCCTGGGGCAGGGGCAGGTCTGGATAGGAGTTCTGCGCCATCTCCGTGACCAGGCGCCGGTAGCGATCGAAGGCCAGGACCACGTCGGGCGGCTGGTTCGGTGCGCAGAAGAAGTCGTCCAGGATCCGCCCGCCCAGCTCGACGTCCGGGTCCTGGCGGTCGACGCGCACGACCTTGTCCAGCCCGAGCTCGACGTAGAACTCTTCGAGGAACGTGCCGCGGTCGGGCGTGATCACGTACGCGTTCCCGAGGGAGTAGGACGTGTCGCGCCAGTGCTCGCCCTGGGCGGAGCCGCCGAAGCGCTCGTGCAGCTCGAACAGGACCGGACCGTGCTCGCGCAAGAGGTACGCGCTGGCCAGCCCCGACAGCCCGCCCCCCACGACCGCCACCTCGACCCGCTCCTGCGGCTCGGGCGGTAGCCCGTCCCCCGGGCAGTCGCCGGTGCCGTAGTGGAAGGGGATGTCCAGCCCGCGGAAGTCGTCCCCCGAGAACCAGGGGGCGAAGGGCAAGCCACCGAAGTGGAGCGTAGGACCGCCCCCCGTGACCCGCGCGATGGGGGCCGTGCGACCGAGGGCCAGGGCGCCCGTCGGCAAGCAGCCGGCGCCCGCCACGGAGCCGCGCGCCATTCCGTAGCGCTGAGCGAAGCCGAGGGCCGCCGCCCCCAGTCCGCCCCGAAGGATGTTGCGTCGCGACAGCGCCGAGTGTCCTCGAGGATGGGTCATGGCCCCAGTCTAGGCCACACGCACCCATTCGATCGCCAGCACGCGCGCGGATTCGATCGCCACCCCGCGCGCGGAAACGGAGAGAGTACCGACGCAGTAAGTCCTGGAACGGGTCTGTGACGCCGGTCGAAGTCCGGCACTACGATGGCCCCGCCCCGCCTTCCCTTGCGCAATTCGGAGCTGAGCATGAGCCCCTTCGCCCTCCTCCCCCTCTTCCTCGCGATCTCTTCAGGTAGCCACCGCGACGAGCCCGCCTGGCCGAACTGGAACGGGCCCGAGCGCGATGGGCGCTCGCGCGAGACGGCCTGGGTCGCGGCCGGGAAGCAGGATCCCCTGTGGACGCTGGAGCTCGGGCTGGGCTACTCGTCCGTGGCGATCGGTGGCGGGCGGCTGTACACGCTGGGGTTCGACAAGCAGGCCGGGCTCGACATCGTGTGGTGCCTCGACGCCGAGAGCGGCGAGGTGCTCTGGACCCACGACTACGAGGCCAAGATCTGGGACCAGGCGCACACGGGCGGGACGCTGACGACGCCCGCGATCGATGGCGACGTGGTCTTCATCCTGAACCGCGAGGCGAACATGTACTGCCTGCGCGCGGACACGGGCGAGGTGGTCTGGCACCAGAACTACTTCGAGGAAGAGCAACTCGAGTACCCGACCTGGGGCTTCGCGGCGTCGCCCCTGGTGCTCGACGACCAGGTGATCATGAACCTCGGCAAGGTCTTCTCCCTGGACAAGGAGAGCGGCGAGGTGCTGTGGGTCACTGAAAGGAACTACGGTCATGCGTACTCGACGCCGACCCTGTTCGAGCAAACGGGCGAGCAAGCGGGCGAGCCCGCCCTGGCCGTCTTCAACGGGGACGGTCTGGCCGTCCTGAGCCTCGACGGCGGCATGCCGATCGCCTTCCACGGCTGGGAGACCAAGTACGACATGAACTGCGCCTCGCCGATCGTGCTCGGCGAGCGGATCTACATCTCCTCGGGGCAGGGCAAGGGCAACGCCCTCCTGCAGCTCAGCGAGGACGGCCTCGCGCCGCTTTGGGAGAACAAGGAGATGGGCAACAAGATGTCCGGCTGCGTCCTGATCGACGACCACTTCTACGGCTTCGACGAGGCCGTGCTCAAGTGCCTCGACCTCGAGGGTCGCGTGCAGTGGGCCGAGCGCGGGATCGGCAACGGCGCCCTGGCCGCTGCCGCCGACAAGCTGATCGTCGTGGGAGCCGAAGGCGAGCTGATCGTGGCCGCGGCCACGCCCTCGGGCTTCTCGCCCCTGTCCAAGACCCAGGCCCTCGCCAACGACGGCGTGTTCTGGACCAAGCCCGCCATCGCGGGCGGCTTGATCTACGCCCGGGGCAGCCTCGGCCAGCTGGTCTGCCTGGACCACCGCGCTCCGCGCAGCGAGTGACGCGGCGCCGGCCGGCGCCGAGGCGGGTGACGGAGCGCTTCAGTTCGCCGCCGATCTGGACTACCGTGCGCAGCGACCCAGCGCGACAAGCGCGGGCCTCCCCATGGGGCAGATGAGCCCTGCAGCGGCCCCTTCGCCATGACCGAATCCCATCCCAGGTCCGGCGCCAGCAGACCGAGCAGCGGGCGCACGAAATGCACCCTCTGCTCCAAGAAGTTTCCTGAGCGCCAGGTCGTCGCGGCGCGGGCACTGCGCGTCAGCCTCAGCGACCACATCACGACGCGGCATCCGGATCTGTGGCGCGAGGACTCCCGCGTCTGCAAGACCTGCCTCGCCCAGGAACGCTTCGAGTTCCTCATGCAGCGCCTCGTGCTCGAGCGCGGTGAGCTCTCGAGCGTGGAGCAGGAGATCGCCCACAAGGCGTCTCACCACGAAGCGCTCGCAGCGGACATCACGCAGCAGTTCGACACCAGGGCGACCCGCGGTCAGCGCATCGCCGACCGTGTCGCAGCCGTTGGCGGCTCCTGGCCCTTCGTGATCACCTTCCTGGCCGCCCTCGTGGTGTGGGCCGTGGTCAACTCTCTGGCCCTGGGCGCCGAGGCCTTCGATCCGTACCCCTACATCCTGCTGAACCTGTTCCTCTCGTGCCTCGCTGCTCTGCAGGCGCCCATCATCATGATGTCGCAGAACCGGGTCTCGGCCCGCGACCGCATGCAGGCCGACGAGGACTTCCGGATCAACCTCAAAGCCGAGCTCGAGGTCGCCAGTCTGCATGAGAAGGTCGATCACCTCTTGCACTCGCAGTGGCAGCACATGGTCGAGCTACAGGAGATGCAACTCGACCTCTTGAACGAGCTTGCCAACAGGAAGAGCTGATCGAGGCAGCTGAATCCGGTGCCCTGGTGGGCTCGACCCGCTTCGATTCCCGGCTCGCGCAGCCTGACGCTGCGTCCCGCTTCCGGTCCTCGGAGCCCCTTCCAACGGCCCCCAGGGCCGATCTCAGTCTTTCGGCTACACCCCCGGCGTTCCCAAATCCGAGAAACAGCCCGGACGCCATGATCAAGCTCAGCTACGACTTCGAACACAGCCCGGGCTCCTGGGTCGCCATGACCCATAGCAAGATCGAGGCCGCCGTCCAGGGGGCG
>JAJFFA010000236.1 GCA_021776885.1 Planctomycetota bacterium | reverse complement strand
GGGCCAGCTCGAGCACGGCCGTGCCCCCGAAGCAGTGGCCGATGCCCGCCAGCCGCGTGGCGTCCACGTTGCGCTGGTTGCGCAGGACGTCGAGGGCGGCGTCGCTGCGCCGGCGTAGCTCGCCGCGGTCGGCGCGCAGCTCGCGCACCAGGGCCTTCATCTGGTCCATCGACAGGTCCGGGTCGCCGTAGAGGTCCATGGCCAGGGCGACGTAGCCCAGCTCGGCCAGACGCCGGGCGCGGTCCTTGGTGTGGTTCGCCAGTCCTGCGCCCTCGTGCACGACGAGTACGCCGGGGGCCGGCCGTCCGCGCGAGCCGTCCGCCAGGTAGCCCGTGAAGCTCTGCGCGCCGACGTCGTAGGTGAGCGGGGTGAGTTCGGGGGTATCCATGCCCTCGATTCGAACGCCCCGCGCTGCCGGCGGCAAGTTGCCGATTCGGGGTCGGCCCAAGGCCTGCCCGGCGTTGCCCGGGGTCGGCCGGAGTCGGCCAAAAAAAACAAAGACCGAGCGGCCGACTTGCGTCGACCGCCCGGAGGGCTGGGTCAGGTACTCGGGTACCTGGCGCTGGAGATCCTGTTGCGCGAGCCCAGCCCGCTCTACCTGCTTGCTTCGATCAGGCTTGCTTCGATCAGGCTTGCTTCGATCCGGCTTTCGTCGATCAGGGTTGGAACGGGATCTCGATCCCGTCACTGAGGTTGAAGCCGCTCATGCCCGCGGCGGTGTCGCGGTACCAGCACTGGAAGTTGAGGCTCGCCCCGCCCGCTCCGGCGGCCTGGATCCCGGCGGCGTAGGCGGCGTTCCAGTTGACGCTGCGCGTGGCGGTTCCGAAGGCATCGGAGGTGACCACGGGCAGCACGCGCTGGGTCGTTCCGCCGACGCAACGGAAGCCGTCACCGAAGGGCACCTGAACCTGCTGCGCGCCGTAGAAAAACAGGCCCGAGACGCCGCTGGGCAGCTCGTGGGCGAGGAGCGTCAGGTTCTGGGCGCCCACCGAGGTGCTGCCCATCCTGTCCATGCTCGAGCCCAGGCCGGTCGAGTTGACGGCGCCGGCGCAGTAGTTCCCCGCGCCGCCATCCGTGCTGTAGACGCTCGGGCGCCAGAACTCGAGGGTGCAGCGCATGCGACGAATCTGCTCGGAGGTGAAGCGCTCCATGCAGGTGTCGTTGGTGTAGTTCATGTAGTTGTCGACCGGGTCGTTCGAGTTGCACGACGTGTCGTTCGAGTTGCAACCGAAGTTGGGGTTCTGGTTGCGGGCCGTGTCGCAGATCAGATCGCCGGTCGTGTTGCAGTTGTTGTTGTTGCCGCAACCGCTGTCGAAGGTGTGGTACAGGCCCAGGTAGTGGCCGACCTCGTGGGTCGTGGTGCGTCCCTTGTTGAAGGGGGGGCCGATCGGCGCGTTGCGACCGAAGGAACTCCACAGCACCACCACACGGTCCGCGCTGGAGCCGACGATGCCGTTCTGGGGCAGTCCGGGGACGTAGCCCAGGGCGCCGCTGGCCTTGTTGGTGTAGATGTTGAGGTAGCGGTCCGTGTCCCAGTGCAGCGGGCCCCAGTAGTTCCCGTTGTCGTTGAACCAGTCGGTGTTGGCCGTGTACGTGATCCCGTTGGTGGCGTTGCCCTGGGGGTCCTGGGTGGCCAGGAAGAACTCGATGCCACCGTCCTCACCGTTGGCGCCGAGGCTGCCGGCCAGGGCGCGGAAGTCCTCGTTGAGGATGTCGATCTGGCTCTGCACCAGGGACTGGCTGATGAAGCCGTTGTTGCCGCTGTTGTGGGTGATCACGTGGACCACGACCGGGATGCGGTAGGTCGCCCCGGGGGCGTAGATCGCCGCCGGGTTGGTCGAGTTGGCGCCGCAGTCGCCGGGGGGCAAGAGCGACGACTCGGGGGCGTTCGGATCCCGCGGCGGGGTCAAGCAGCGCAGGCCCCGGGCGCGGAACAGGGGCGAGTTGACGTAGTCGGCCCAGGTGGCGAAGGATTCTGATCCGACCGAGAGGACGGGCTCGGCGGAGGGACGCGGCGCGTCGTTCTGCGCCAGGGCGGGGGAGGAGAGGCAGGCCGCGAGGGCCACGGAGAGCAGCTTGGAGTTCATCACGCCCCTACTAGACCCCCGGACCCGAGTTGTTGTTTCCGCGATATGTCCGGCGGACGATTCTCAGCGCGTTGCGGCCACCGCGCCCAGGGGTCACCATGAGGGAATGCCCAAGTCGGCCCCGGACGTCCTGCTGGTCGAAGACGACGAGCGCATCCGCTGTGAGCTCCTCGAAGCCCTGCGCAAGGACGGCTACGAGGTCAGCGTCAGCGTCTCCCTCGCGGGCGCGCGGGCGATGCTGGACAAGAACTACGACCTGG
Source organism: Planctomycetota bacterium (assembly GCA_021776885.1). Taxonomy (GTDB): domain Bacteria; phylum Planctomycetota; class UBA1135; order UBA1135; genus JAJFFA01. The sequence continues at coordinate 5,275 of JAJFFA010000236.1, read as the reverse complement.
TCCTGCTGGACCTGGGGCTGCCCGACGGCGACGGCCTCGACCTGTGCCAGGACCTGCGCGACGCGGGACGCGGCGTGCCCGTGATCATCCTCACCGCGCGGGACGGCGCCGACGAGCGCGTGCGCGGCCTCGACCTGGGCGCCGACGACTACGTCGTCAAGCCCTTCCACGTCTCCGAGCTCCTGGCGCGTGTGCGCGCCGTCTTGCGCCGCTCGGGTCAGTCCGTGGGGGAGGGGCGTGTGCAGTGCGGCGACCTGTGGGCCGACTCGGCCCTGCACGCCGCGGGTCGCGGCGAGCTCGAGGTCAAGCTCAAGCCGCGCGAGTTCGATCTGCTGGCCTTCTTCCTGGCCCACCCGGGCCGCACCTGGACGCGCGACCAGCTCCTGGATCGCGTCTGGGGTTCGGACTTCTCCGGGGATGCGCGCACGGTGGACCTGCACGTTCGGCGACTGCGCGCCGCGGTCGAGGACGACCCGGGTGATCCGCACTTCATCCAGACCGTCTGGGGCGTGGGCTACCGCATGCAGGAAGCGCCGTGAGCAGGCCGTCGCCGCGTCGTCTGCCCTGGCACAAGAGCATCGGGGTGCGCACCGCCCTGGTCGTGGCGGTTGCTGTCTTGATCTTCGACCAGCTGCGGCCGCTCGTCGATAGCCTCGTGGCCAGGGAGTTCGGTGTGCCCGAGCGCTTTCTCCTGCGCAACGACTCGTGGATCGTCGACGAGCTCTTGATCGACGCCTACAAGGTCGCCGATGGGCGCCTCGAGCCGGACCCCGACATCGCTCGCATCTTCGACGGAGCCCTGGCGGCCCAGGGCTTCGCGTACCTCTGGCTCGACATGGAGGGGGCCATCGTCAGCCTCAGCGCGAGCCTGCCCTGGCAGCTGGACGAGGTCTGGCCGGACGCGTTCGAGCAGTACTTCCAGCTACCGGCCAGCGAGGTGGGCGGGGCGCCCGACGAGCCCGAGATCCGGGGCATCGGCGCGATCATCGAGCGCGAGGGAGTCGAGGCGGGCTACTACCTCGAGCTGCTGATCGATCGCGAGCAGCACGCCGCCTGGCACGGGATCACGGTCGAGGAGCTGGCCACCGAGCCGGCCTGCGACTACGGACCCCACTACGAGCTAGTCTCGCCCCTGTCCGAAGAGGAGTTCGAGGCCTCCGTGCGCTTCTGGGAGCGCGCGAGCACCCTCTTGGGCTTCGCCTTCAAGGCGCTCACGGTGCTGCTCGTGGCCTTCGTCCTGTCGCGGGTCGTGACCCGTCGCGTGGCCCGTCTCTCGCGCGAATCGGCGGGCTCCCTCGACGCGGGACATGTTCCCGGCCCCTTCACCGACTCGGGCAACGACGAGATCGGCGTCCTGGCGAGCTCCCTGAACGGGATGCGTGAGCGCATCCTCGAGCTGGTCGGCAGCCTCGAGCAGCGCGATGCCGAGCGGCGCCAGTGGATCGCCCAGGTCTCCCATGACCTGCGCACCCCCCTGACCGCCCTCGGCGCCTGTCTCGATCGGGCGCAGTCCGTGCTCGACGGGTTGCCCGACGGCACCCGCGGGCGCGAGCAGCTCTCCGAAGTGATCGGCGTCGCGCGCATGGACGCGGAGCGCATGGGCATTCTGACCGAGGACCTGCTCGAGGTGGCGCGCCTCGACGCCCACGCCTCGCTCTCCCTCGAGCCCGTTCCCCCGGGCGAGCTCGTGCGCCAGGCCGTCCGCGGCCTGGGGCTGATGGCGGAGGCCCACGGCATCTCGGTCAGCTCGTCGATCGAGCCCGGCCTGCCGACGCCGCTGGCCGACGGCCGGCGCCTGATCCGCGCGATCGAGAACCTGATGCGCAACGCGATCCAGCACGCGCAGAGCAGCGTCGTGGTCCAGGCCGGGCCGATCCCGGGGGGCGTGCGCTTCGAGGTCCAGGACGATGGGCCGGGTGTGCCCGAGACCGATGGCGTGGTCGTGCTCGAGGAGCTGCGCCACCTGCACAGTCGTAGGGACTCGGCGGGGTTGGGGCTGGAGGTCGCCGAGAAGGTCGCCCTGGCCCATGGCGGACGCATCGGTGCGTACAACCGCGAGGCGGGTGGCGCGGCATTCTGGATCGAGGTTCCCGTGGGTGAGAACGAGCCCGAGGCGCAGGAGGCCGAGCTCGAACTCCAGCGGCGCCCGGCTTGATCCCGGCGGACCAGAGTTGCACGCGGCACGCTGGAAGCCGGTGAGCGCTTCGGGCGAGAACAGCCGGCATGAGCGCAGCGATCCTCGAGCAGCTCAGCGCTTATTCCAGGGCTGCGAGTGCGGCGCGCCAGGCCGCGAGGGTGGCGGCTGGGTCGCCCGAGCGCATCAGGGCCTCGCCGACCAGGGCCGCGTGGGCGCCTTCGGAGAGCACTCGAGCGGCGTCGAGCGGTCCGCGGATGCCGCTCTCGGCCACGCGCACGATGGTCGCGGGGATCGCGGGCAGGAGCCGCGTGACGGTCTTCGGATCGACGACGAAGGTCGTCAGGTCGCGGGCGTTGACACCGATGCAGTCGGGGGCCACGGCCAGGGCGCGCTCGAGCTCGGCGTCGTCGTGCACCTCGAGCAAGACCGCCAGCCCCAGCTCGCCAGCCAGGTCGCGCAGCTCGCCCAGTCGTCCGCCTTCTAGGCACACGGCCAGGAGCAGGATCGCGTCCGCGCCGAAGGCGACGCTCTCGAGCACCATGCCCTCGTCGAGGACGAAGTCCTTGCGCAGGCGCGGCAGGCCCGCGCTGGCGACGCGGGCCAGGTCCGCGGGTGCGCCCTGGAAGTGGTCCTCCTCGGTCAGGATCGAGAGGGCCGCCGCGCCGCCGCGGGCGTAGGCCAGGGCGCGGGACTCGAGGTCGACCTCCGTGGTCAGCGCACCCGCCGAGGGCGAGCGGCGCTTGCACTCGGCGATGAAGGACAAGCCGGGGCCGGTCAGGGCCGCGACGAAGCGCTCGCGTCGCGCAGGATCGGGGAGCGTCTCGGCGCGCAGGTCCGCCGTCGACTTCCGCGCGCGGCGCTGCTGTGAGCGCTCGTGGACGGAGGCCAGGATCGGGTCGAGTCGCGTGCCGGTGTTCATCTCGCTTCAGTCCCTGGCCGGGGCGGCCGCACGCCAGGCGTCGAGCTTGCCCCGGGCCGCGCCCTCGTCCAGGGCCGCGCGCGCGCGCTCGATGCCGTCGCGCGCGTCCGCCGCGATACCCGCCACGACCAGGGAGCAGGACGTGTTCAGCAGTACGGCGTCGCGCAGGGGGCCGCGCTCGCTCCCGTCCAGGAGCGCGGCGAGCAGGCGCGCGTTGTGCGGCGCGTCGTCGCCGGCCAGGGCGCTGACGGGAGCCGGGGACAGGCCCAGGGCCGCGGCTTCGAAGGGCTCCGGCGGTGCGTCACCGACGGGTAGGGCGCGGTTGCCGGCCTCGAGGGTCAGCTCGTCGGCCCCCCCTGCGCCGTGGACGACGTAGGCGCGCTCGTGCCCCAGAGCCGTCAGCACCCGCGCGAAGTCCTGCGCTCGCGTGCCGTCGGACAGCCCCAGGAGCTGGCGTCGCACGCCACCCGGGTTGCACAGGGGGCCGAGGAAGTTGAACACCGTGCGGATCCCGAGGGCGCGGCGCACGGGCGCAGCGAAGCGCATGGCCGGGTGATAGGTGGGGGCGAAGAGGAAGGTGATGCCGACCTGCTCGAAGACCCGCGCGGCGGCCTCGGGCTCGAGGGCGACCTCGATGCCGCAGGCCTCGAGCAGGTCGGCGCTGCCACACTTGGAGGACAGGCTGCGGTTGCCGTGTTTGATCACCTTGGCCCCCGCGGCGCAGGCCACGATCGCGGCCGCGGTCGAGAGGTTGAACATCCCCAGGCCATCGCCCCCCGTGCCGCAGGTGTCGATCGCGCCCTGCATGCCGCGCGCCTCGAAGGGCGTGCAGGCTGAACGCAGGGCATCGGCGGCGCCGACGATCTCGTCGGGGGTCTCGCCGCGCTGGGCCAGGGAGGCCAGGAAGGCGCCGAACAGGATCGGGTCACTGTCCTCGCAGAGGGCGCCGCGGAAGACGGCCTCGGCCTCCTCCCGCGCCAGGGTCGCCCCAGAATGCACGGCGCGCAGGGCCTGGGTCAGGTCCACGGCTCAGAGGGCTCCCACGGCCACGCCCGCGATCGAGAGGAAGCGCGACAGCAGCCGGCTGCCCTGGGGCGTCAGGATCGACTCGGGGTGGAACTGCACGCCGAAGCGTGGGGCGCTCCTGTGGCGCACGCCCATGACCAGGCCGTCCTCGGTCCAGGACGAGAGCTCGAGCACGTCGGGCAGGGTGTCGCGCTTGGCGCGCAGGGAGTGGTAGCGCCCGGCCAGGAACGGGTTCTTCAGGTCCTTGTACAGCTCGGAGCCGTCGTGGTGCACGAGGCCCGCCTTGCCGTGGGTCGGCACAGGGTCGAGCTCGAGCTCGCCGCCGTAGTGTTCGACCAGGGCCTGGTGCCCGAGGCACACGCCCAGGAGCGGTCGATCCTCGGGCAGGCGCGCGAGCAGCTCGGGACAGATGCCCGAGTCGGCCGGGCGACCGGGTCCGGGGGAGAGCACCACGGCCTCGGGCGACAGCTCGAGCACGTCGTCGACGCTGAGTGCGTCGTTGCGCTGCACCTCGACCGTGGCCGAGAGCTCGCTCAACATCTGGTACAGGTTGAACGTGAACGAGTCGTAGTTGTCGACGAGCAGGATCATGGGCGGAAGGCCGGAGACTCGGCGGTTTCGAGGGCCTCGAACATGGCGCGGGACTTGGCCAGGGTCTCGTCGTACTCCGCCTCGGCGTTCGAGTCGAAGACGATGCCAGCACCGGCCTGTACGTGCACCGTGCCGTCCTTGACGAACAGGGTGCGGATCGAGATGGCCATGTCGAGATTGCCGGCGTCATCCAGGTAGCCGAAGCAACCGGCGTAGGGCCCGCGGGTGGTCGGCTCTTGTCGAGCCAGGAGCTCCATGGCGCGCACCTTGGGCGCACCGCTGACCGTTCCTGCGGGGAAGCACGCGGCGAGGGCATCGAGGGCGTCCTGGCCGGAAGCCAGGTCGCACTCGACCCGGCTGACCAGGTGCTGCACGCGCTGGAACTTCTCGAGGGACGCGTACTCGCGCACGCGTACCGTGCCGATGCGTGCCACGCGCCCCAGGTCGTTGCGCGCCAGGTCGACCAGCATGTCGTGCTCGGCGCGCTCCTTGACGTCGCCGCGTAGCTCGGCGCCCAGGCGATCGTCTTCGTCGGCGTCGTCGTGACGCGGGCGCGTGCCGGCGATCGGGACCACTTCCGCGCGGCCGTTCTGCACCGCCAC
>JAJFFA010000235.1 GCA_021776885.1 Planctomycetota bacterium | reverse complement strand
GTCACTCGTGGCGAAGTTGCCCGAGTCGAGCAGGACCAGCGGACGCAGGTCGGGCGGGATGACCGGGATCACGTCCAGGATCACCCAGTCCGCGTCGTTGCCCGAGTCGCGCAGCATCTCGACCGTGCGCAGGCGCTTGATGATGTCCTTCTGACGCTGCTTCGAGCGCGTCGCGACGAGCTCCTCGCGCAGCTCGTCGGAGAGCGACTGCAGGTCCAGCTTGCGCAGGATCTTCTTGACCGCCTCGGCGCCCATGTCGGCCTCGAACTCGGCGCCGTACTTGTTGCGCGAGGTGCGGTACTCGTCCTCGGTCAAGAGCTGGTACTTCTCGAGCGGCGTGTCGCCCGCGTCGACGACCATGTAGTCCTGGAAATAGATCACGCGCTCGAGGTTCGAGACCTTGACCCCGAGCAGGTTGCCGAGGCGGCTCGGCATGGCCTTGAAGAACCAGATGTGCGCAACCGGGGCAGCCAGGTTGATGTGCCCCATGCGCTTCCGGCGCACACGACTGTGGGTGATCATCACACCGCACTTGTCGCACACGATGCCCTTGTGCTTGATGCCCTTGTACTTGCCGCAGAAGCACTCCCAGTCCTTCTCAGGACCGAAGATGCGCTCGCAGAACAGGCCGTCACGCTCCGGCCTGTAGGTGCGGTAGTTTATGGTCTCCGGCTTCTTGACCTCACCGTAGGACCAGGAGCGAATGTCCTCGGGTGAAGCCAGCGCAATGGTCACGCTGCCGTAGTCGTTGATTCGGTTGTACTTTGCGTCCGCCATGGAAATTCCTCTTCCCGCCCGATCTAGAGGGTGGCTTTCTTGTGCAGCTGCATGTTCAGTCCGAGGCCGCGGATCTCGTTCGTGAGCACCTCGAAGGAGACCGGGGTACCCGGCTCGAGAATGTTCAGTCCCTTGACCATCGACTCGTAGATCTTGGTGCGTCCGTCGACGTCGTCGGACTTGACCGTCAGCTGCTCCTGCAGGATCGCAGCCGCGCCGTAGGCCTCGAGGGCCCAGACTTCCATCTCCCCGAAGCGCTGGCCGCCGAAGCGCGCCTTGCCGCCCAGGGGCTGCTGCGTGATCAGGCTGTAGGGCCCGGTCGCGCGTGCGTGCACCTTCTCGTCGACGAGGTGGTGCAGCTTCAGCATGTACATGACGCCGACCGTCACCTGCTGCTCGAAGGATGTCCCCGAGCGCCCGTCGTAGAGGGTGAACTTGCCCGACTCGGGCAGCTTGGCCTCGCGCAGGAGGTTCTCGATCTCGAACTCCTTGGCGCCGTCGAAGGCCGGCGTGTAGCAGCGGATCCCGAGGCGCGAGGCGGCCAGCCCCAGGTGCGTCTCGAGGATCTGGCCCACGTTCATCCGGCTGGGAACGCCCAGGGGGTTGAGCACGATGTCGACCGGCGTGCCGTCCTCGAGGTACGGCATGTCCTCGATCGGGCAGATCTTGCTGATCACACCCTTGTTGCCGTGACGGCCGGCCATCTTGTCCCCCACCGACAGGTTGCGCTTGGTGGCCACGTAGACCTTGACCATCTCGAGCACGCCCGTCGGTAGCTCGTCGCCCCGGCTGAGCCGGTTGACGATCTTGTTCTTGTCCGCTTCCTTGTTGTCGATCTTGTTCTGGTAGTCCTGGATGACCCGCGCCGTATCGTGGCTCTTCTTGGCGTCGGTGCACTCCTCGGTCGCCGCCAGGCACAGGATCTTGACGCGCCGCAGCTCGTCATAGGTCGACGTGTCGTCCAGGGCGAAGGGCTTGCCGGTCAGGTCGTCGACGACGTCTTCACCGAGCAGCTTCGTGACCTCGGTCAGCATGCTGCCGGTGTAGACCCGCAGGGCGCGCAGGAACTCCTTCTCGGCGTCGCGGATGACGGTCAGGGCCTTGGTCCGCTCGGCATCGGTCAGGTTGACCCGGCGCGAGAACTTCTGCGCGTCGATCACCACCCCCCGGGTCCCGGGGGGCATGGTCAGGGAGGCGTTCTTCACGTCGACGCCGGCCTTGCCGAAGATCGCGTGGAGCAGCTTCTCCTCGGGAGTCAGCTCGCTCTTGCTCTTCGGCGCGACCTTGCCGACCAGGATGTCACCTGCCTCGACGAAGGTGCCGGTGCGCACGATGCCGCTGTCGTCGAGGTTGCCCAGGGCCTTCTCGCCGACGTTCGGGATGTCGCGCGTGAACTCTTCCTTGCCCAGCTTGGTCTCGCGGATCTCGACCTCGTACTCCTCGATGTGCACCGAGGTGAACGTGTCGTCCTTGACCAGGCGTTCGGAGACGAGGATGGCGTCCTCGTAGTTGAAGCCGTCCCAGGTCATGAAGGCCACGACCAGGTTCTTGCCGAGGGCCAGCTCGCCGCCGCGGGTCGAGGCACCGTCGGCCAGGAGCTGGCCGGCCATGACCGCATCCCCGGTCGCCACGACCGGGCGCTGGTTCTGGGTCGTGCGCTCGTTCATCCCGCGGAACTTCGTCAGGTGGTACTCGTCGTCGCCGATGATGATCACGCGGCTGTCGACGTAGTCCACCGTGCCGGCCTTCGCGGCGAAGATCGGCATGTTCGAGTTCTGCGCGACGGGCTTCTCCATGCCCGTGCCGACCACCGGAACCTCCGGCACCAGCAGCGGCACCGCCTGGCGCTGCATGTTCGAGCCCATCAAGGCGCGGTTGGCGTCGTCGTGCTCGAGGAACGGGATCAGCGCCGCGGAGACGCCGATGATCTGCTTCGGCGAGACGTCGACATAGTCCACTTCCTTGGGCGGCACCTCGACGTTGTCGCCGTCTCGACGGGCGAGGACACGCTCCTGGCTGATCTGGCGCTTCTCGTCGATCTGCACGTCCGCCGGAGCGATGACGATGCCCAGCTCCTGGTCGGCGCGCAGGAACTCGACGCTGTCGCTGACCTTGCCCGCCTTCACCTTGCGGTAGGGCGTGGTCAGGAAGCCGTAGTCGTCGAGGGTGGCGTAGATGGCCAGGGACGAGATCAGGCCGATGTTCGCGCCCTCGGGCGTCTCGATCGGGCACAGCCGGCCGTAGTGCGACAGGTGCACGTCGCGCACGTCGAAGCCGGCGCGCTTGCGGTTGAGGCCGCCCGGGCCGAGGGCCGAGAGTCGGCGCTCGTGGGTCAGCTGGCTGAGCGGGTTGGCCTGGTCGACGACCTGCGACAGCTCGCTGCGGCCGAAGAAGTACTCGACCGCGCTGGAGAAGGTCTTGCTGTTGATCAGCGTGCGCGGCGAGACCGTCTCCGGGTTCTCCAGGTTCATGCGCTCCTGAGCGGTACGGCGCAGCTTGAGCAAGCCCTTGCGGAACTCTTCGGCCGCGAGCTCGGCGATCGTACGCACGCGCCGGTTGCCAAGGTTGTCGATGTCGTCGACGACGCCGTCGCCGT
>JAJFFA010000234.1 GCA_021776885.1 Planctomycetota bacterium | reverse complement strand
CGAACGAGAGCTCGAAGTGGTCGGTCAGCTTGCGCCAGAAGTCCTTCTCGGCCTCGGCGCTCTTCCGCCAGCGCGCGAGCAGGACCGCCAGGTCGTCCCGCGCCGCGTCGAGCTCGACCGCCCGGGCCAGGTGCTCCGTCGCCTGGCTGCGCTCGTCCGGGTACTCCGACTCGTGGCCGCGAACCGCCAGGCGTGCCAGGGCCTCCGCCAGATTGCGCGCGAAGGTGGGCTCGTCGGGATCGGCCTCGGTGCACTCCTCGAAGAGCTCCAGCGCCTGCTCGAGCTGCCCCTCCTCGAGCCACTCGATGGCCAGCGCGTTGCGCTGCGCCAGGTCGGCGCGCGGGTCCCGCTCGCCCGAGCTCGAGCTGGCCGAACCGGCACCCCCGTCCGCGCCCGTCGGGAGCGGGTCCAGGAGGCCCAGGGCAGGGCGCCCCTCGCTGCCGCGCGCTTCGTCGCTGCGGGGCACCGCGAACAGCTCGGGTACGAAGTAGGCCAGACCCGCCAGGACCCCCAGCAGCCCCACCAGGGCCAGACCCTTGGCCGCGCTCATGCGCCGGGCTCCTCTCCGATGCCACGGGCCGCGAGCAGCTCGGGAAAGCGCGCGTAGGCGGCCGGATAGCCCTCCTCGCGCTCGATCTCGCGCACCCGCCGCAGGAAGTGCTCGTGGGCCTCCTCCAGCACGGAGGTGGTGCGCGTGTCGCAGAAGTATGTGCGGCAGCCCAGGGGCCGCCCGGCGCGGGCCGTGCAGCGCCCCGCCACGTGGTACGGGCAGCGCCCCGGCGCCTCGGGCGGCGCGGCGTCGGGGTGCTGCGCCGCGGCGTAGTCCGCCTCGAGCGCCGTGCTGAACAGCTCGTGCCCAGCGTCCTCGAAGCGGCAACAGACCCCGCGCGCGATGCAGACCGAGTGCGAGCCCTCGACGAAGGCGTCGAGCTCGACGTAGAGCGCCTCGAGCCGCGCGAAGGCGCGCGCGCGGGTGGCCTCGTCCGGGAGGACCGAGATGCCGGGGCAAGTGGCGCGGGCGCGCTCGAAGCCCTGGGGGTCGTCGAGCACCGAGTCCCAGTACGGGAAGCTCTTGCAGTGGGCCGGCCGGTCCTCGTACACGCTGCACTCGTTCGCGCCCTCGAGCAGGGCGCAGCGCCCGCCTTCGCCGCGCCCCTGCTCGCGCAGGGCGCGCACCAGGCGTCCGCTCCGCGGGTGGCGCACGGTGCGCACGTAGCGGCGCTCGAACTCCTCGCTGGAGAGGCCCAGGCGCCGGGCCAGCGGCTGCTCCTCGCCGGCCTCGAGGAAGACGTAGCCCGCGCCCGCCGAACAACAGCGCGCACAGCGGTGGCACTGGAAGCGGAAGGGGACGACCCCCTGCAGCCCGGGCTGGTCCATCGGGCCTCGCTAGAAGCGCCTGCGCGAGACGCTGGTGCGCTTCGGGCGCCCCGCGGCGGCCGTGAAGTCGAGGCTCTGCTTGCCCTCGTTCTGCTCCTTGATGTCCTGGATCAGCTCGGCCCACGACTGATAGCGGAGCTCGGCTTCCTTGGCCATCATCTTCTCGATGAAGTAGTGCAGGTGCGGCGAGAGGTCGCGGCTCTTGAGCTCGGGTGACGAGAGCGACTCCATGACCTGCATGCGCAGCACGTCCTGGTCGTCGGAGCCCTCGAACGGAAGCCGACCGACCACGAGCTGGAAAAGGGTCACGCCCAGGCTGTAGATGTCGCTGCGGAAGTCCGCGCAGGCACCGCCCTGGGCCTGCTCCGGCGACAGGTACTGCACCGTTCCGACGGTGCTGTCCTCGGCTCCGCGCTCGTCCTGCGCCGCGCAGAAGCCCAGGTCGATCAGCTTCACGCGACCGTTCTGGTCGAGCATGATGTTGCCCGGCTTGACGTCACGGTGCACCAGGTCGTTGGCGGCCATGTACTCGAGCACCTCGGCCACCTCGAGCACGACGCGCAGGGCGATCGGCTCCTCGAGGGACTGCCCCTCGTCGAGGATCTCCAGCAGCGTGCGGCCCTCGATCAGCTCGAGTCGGTTGAAGTAGGTGTTGCCGCTCTTGGCCACCCCGTAGCCCTTCACCAGCCCCGGGTGCTCGAGGGACTGCAGCAGCTTGGCCTCGGCCACGAAGCCCTTGAGCTCCTTGGCGTTCTTCGTGCTCTTGGGGTTCAGGATCTTGAGCGCCACGGCGCGGCCGCTCTTCTTCTCCCGCGCACGGAACACATCCGCGGTGCCGCCCACCCCCAGGCGTCCCAGGACCTCGAAGCCCGGAATCTCGGGCTCTTCCCCGGCGCGCGTGCGGCGCAGCTTGGCCGTCTTCTCCTGCGACCAGCCCACGTGCTCGACCAGGAGCTCGTCCAGGGACTCCCCCTCTTTGAGATGCGGTAGCAGCACCTCGGCGTGGGCGCGGTCGAGGTGGCCGCGGTGGACGAGGAGGGCGAGGAACTGGACGTCGGCTTGGCTCATGGAGCTTGTCGTGGGCGGCTGGGAGGCGAACGGCCCCGGCGGGGACCCATCCTACTCGACCGTCGCCGGTCGAGCCTTGTACGGACCTAGTACACGAGGCGCGCGAAGTCGCGCCTTGGTAGTTCTATTTCGGGTCGCGCGCCCCCCCTGCCGAAGCCGGGTGAGGCGAAGTTCGACCCGCAGGCGGGCCCGCGCGGAATCCGGCCAGGGATCAAGTCGGGCCTCCCCGAAACCCGACGAACGGGCCACGCCCCGACTGTGACGGGCACGCCAGGCTCCCCAGCCGGGCCCCGTCCCCGACCGAATCCTCCCTCTGCCCACCCCGGCCCTGGTCCCCCACCGTTGACCGAATCCCACAAGGTCAAGAGCGTCTACCGGTACTTCGATCTGGCGGACAGCTTCGTCCAGATCCTCGTGCCCGACGCAGACGCTCTGCGCGTCGTCGGCCGTCCGGGCCTGGACCGCGCCAGCTACCGGCGGCTGGTCATCGAGACCTGCTGCCCGGACTTCCGCGGCGACATCGCGGAGACCCTCGAGATGCTCTTCCCCGAGGATCCGTTGATGGTCGAGGACCTGCTCTACGAGCTGTGCGTCGACGTCAACCCGGGGCTCGACATCCACGAGGTGCGCCTGACCGGCGACGGCGAGTTCGAGACCGAGCCAGCGCCCCATGGCGCTGGAGCGGACGACGGACTCGAGGCCGCGCTCGAGCGACTGCGACGCCGCGCCCGCGGCCTGGAGGCTCGCCTCGGCCGCTCCGTGGTCGGACAGGAGCAGGCCGTGCGCAGTGTGGCGCGCGCCGTCTCCAAGGCCGCCGTCGGCCTCTCGGAGGAGTCGCGCCCCCTGTCCTCGTTCCTCCTGGTCGGCCGCACCGGCACGGGCAAGACCGAGCTGGCCCGGGTGCTGGCCCGCGAGCTCTTCGGCAGCGACACCCCGGGCGCCCCGCGCAAGCTGGTACGGGTCGACTGCGGCGAGTTCGCCATGGCCCACGAGTACTCGAAGCTGATCGGTTCACCCCCGGGCTACGTCGGGCACGAGGACGGCGGCCAGCTGACGGACGCGGTCGCCAAGAACCCGGACTGCGTCGTGCTCTTCGACGAGATCGAGAAGGCCCACCCGCGGCTGCACAACCTGCTCCTGGGAGTGCTCGAGGAGGGCGCGCTGACCGACGGCAAGGGCCGCCGCGTCGACTTCTCGCGCAGCCTCGTGCTGCTGACCTCCAACGTCGGCGCCGAAGAGGTTCGCGCCGCATCCAAGGCCGTGGGCTTCGGCGACACCAGCGACATCGGCCGGCGCACCCTGGCTTCGATCACCTCCGATGCCCTCGAGCAGCGCTTCTCGCCCGAGTTCCTGGGCCGCATCGACGAGACGATCCTGTTCGAGGAGCTCGAGCACACCTCGGCGGTCAAGATCGCCAAGCAAAAGCTGTTCGACCTGGCCCAGCGGGCTCGCTCGCGCGGCCTCATGGTGTCCTTCTCCGACGGCGTGGCGCGCTGGGTCGCGCGGCGCGGCTTCTCGGCCAGCTACGGTGCGCGCGAGCTGAAGCGCGTGGTGCAGCGCGAGATCGAGCCGGAGCTCTCGGCCCTGATGCTCGAGGGACGCGTACGCCGTACGGCGCTCCTGCGCGTGCGCGTGCGCCGGGGAGAACTCGACTACTTCGTGGACGAGTAGGCGTTCCGTGGCCTACTGCGCCTCGGCGCCGTGCTGGACCTTGGGCACGAA
>JAJFFA010000233.1 GCA_021776885.1 Planctomycetota bacterium | reverse complement strand
CCAGTGGCGCGCCCAGCGCTCGCCGAAGTGGGGCGAGGCCAGGAGCGCGTCGACCACCCGGGCGTAGGCCCGAGGCGTCGGGTCCGCCACGAAGGCCGCGACCTGCGCCGGGCTCGGGGGCAGGCCGGTCAGATCCAGGCTGACGCGCCGGATCAAGGTCGCGGGGTCGGCTTCGGGTGCGGCGACGAGGCCCGCTTGCGCGAGGCGCGCGTCGACGAGGTGGTCGATCGCGGCGCTCCCCACGAGGCGCTCGGGCAGGTCGCGCAGCGGCGCCCAGGCCCAGTGGCGTGGCAGCTCTGCCCCGGCGTCGATCCAGCGCGCGAGCAGGTCCTGCTGGGCCGGGCTCAGCGACGCTGCGTGCTCCGCCGGCGGCATCGGGTCGAAGTCGGAGCGCACGCGCTGCCAGAGCTCGCTGGCCGCGTGGTCCCCGGGCACGACCGCCGCGTAGCCTCCGCGGTCGGCGAACAGCCCCGCGGCGACATCCAGGCGCAGATCCGCCTCGCGCGCCGCGCCGTCCGGGCCGTGGCACTCGAAGCAGCGCTCGACCAGGACCTGGCGCGCACCCTGCGCCAGCGCGGCGTCCTCCTGGCCCGAGGCGCTGGACACGAGGCCGCCGCAACAGAGGGCGCAACAGACGGCGAGAAGGAGCAGACGGCGGTGGACTCTGGGCATGCGCGGCGGAGCCTGGGCTCGCGCCGGATTCTACCCGACCGCCCGCGCGTCGTCGGCGCGTCGCCGGCGCTCAGCCCGCAGCGCGCTGGGCGTCGTCCGGTGCTTCCGGGGCGCCCGGGGCATCCGCGTTGCGCTCTGCGTTGGCCCGCCGAACGGGCTCGGTGGCCGCGTTGATGCGCTGGCAGAGGTCCTGCAGCTGATCTCCGTCGCGCAGCTGGCAGGGCTCGGTCTCGCTGCCCGCGACAATGCCGGCCAGGTAGAGATCGAAGCGGTGCAGGGGGCCCGCGATGCGGAAAGTGAGCAGCACGCCCACGCCCAGGATGACGGGTAGCAGCACCAGCATCGAGAGCGCCAGCGCGCCGAGCATCATCCCCGGCACCTCGCCGGCGAGCTGCGCCCCTTCGCCCTCGAGGGCGGAGGCCGCGCGCACCATGCGCTGGGCCAGGAAGAGGAACTGCAGCAGGAGGGCGAGTCCCGCCAGGCCCACGAAGGAGCCGGCCAGCCAGAGCTGGAGGCGGGGCTGGATCAGCTTGGTCTTACGCAGGTGGAGAGCCATCGGTTCGAGGGCTCATCGACCGGACCCACCGGATTCCCTTAACCCCAAACCGGAATCAAGGCCACCCGCCACGTCTGTCGATGCAGAGACCGGCGCTGCCCTCTTAATAGTGCCGCCGCCCCAGCCCCCTACTCCATGAAGCCCATCCGCCTATCGTCGCAGTCCCGGGTCGCCCGGCGCGGGATGACCCTGGTCGAGCTCATGGTGTGCTCCGTGATCCTCGTCATCGGTCTCGGCTCCACCATGGCCTCCCTGACCTCCTTCGCCGGGCTCGAGGAGACCCAGCGCGAGACTGCCAACGCCACGGTCGCCGCCCGCGAGCAGCTCGAGTTCATGCAGTCGCTCCCCTTCAACGAGGTCTTCTCGCGCTTCAACGAGGACCCGCTCGACGACCCGGGCGGAGCCGGGAGCGCCCCGGGCGCGGCCTTCGCAGTCACCGGCCTGACGCTACGCGCGGGCGACGCCGACGGCATGGCGGGCGAGATCCTCTTCCCCGTCGACGCCGCCAACCCCGGAATCCTGCGCGAGGACACGGCCTCACTGCTCTTCGGCATGCCCCGCGACCTGACCGGCGATGGCGTCGTCGACGCCGCGGATCACTCCGGCGACTACGCCATGTTGCCCGTACGCGTGCGCGTCGAGTGGCAGGGCGTCCTGGGCCAGAGTTCGGTCGAGCTCTTCGCATTGATGGGGGCGCGATGATTCGGCCGCGTGCACGCTGCAACGAGAGCGGCCTGACGCTGGTCGAGCTGATGATCTCCCTCGGCCTGCTGGCCGTGGTGTTCGCCGGGCTCGGCATGGCCGCCCAGCGCGCCAGCGCCCTGGTCGAGGAGAGCGCCATCGTCACCGACGTCCAGACCCGCGCGGACCGGGCCATCGAGCGCTGCGTGCGCCTCCTGCGCAACGCCGGGCTGAGGCGACTCGACCCGAACCTCGAGTTCGTGCCCGGGTTGCCCCCGGTCTGGACCACGAGCCTGGCCTTCGAGGAGGCCATCGGCTGGAACGCAGCGGTCGTCACCTGGGGGCCGATCACGCGGCTCTCCTCGGAGCTCGAGTCCGCCGAGTTCGAGAACGGCCTGGACGACAACGGGAACGGGCTGGTCGACGAGCGCGTCCTGGTCCTGACCGAGAACGTGGGTGCACCCGACGAGCGCCGCGTGATCCTGGCCCACGGCCTGAGCGCCTTCGCCGCCGGCGAGACCGGCAACGGCGCGGACGACAACGGCAACGGGCTCGTCGATGAGCGCGGACTGTGCTTCAACCTCAATGGCGACGCCCTGCGCATCCAGCTGAGCATCCAGCGACCCGGTCCCAATGGACGCATCATCACCCGCACTCGGCGCGACTCGATCGCGTTGCGTAATTAGTCGATGAACAGCAACAGAACCCAGCGCCCGGCAATACGGGACACGCAGCGCGGCGGAGCCTTGATCGCCGTGCTGATCGTCGTCGCCCTCTTGACCACCATCATCGCCAGCGTGTTCTCCGTGAACATGGCGCACCAGCGTGAGGCGCGTGCGGTCAGCTCGCGTACCCGCGCGCTCTACCTCGCGGACGCCGGGATCAGCAGCAGCCTGATGGCCCTGGCTGCGGCCGAGCGCGGGGGTACCCCGCCTCCTGTGGTCCATGGCACCGAGAATGCCCCGCAGCTGCTGCGCGGAGGGCGCTACTGGTGCACGATCCAGGAGAACGCGGACGAGTCGTTTACCGTCACGTCGACGGCCCTGGTCGGCACCCAGCGGCGCACGGTCGAGGCGGTGATCGCTCCCCTGCAGGGCGTCTTCGACCACGCCATCTTCGCGGGCAACGCGGACGGCGACCCCAACTACGAGCTGCGTCTCTCCGGCAACGGCGGCCAGGCCGACGAGATCATCGGCCACGTCTACTCGGGGGGCGATGTCACCCTGGACGGCGACGCCGACATCTCCGGTGAGGTCAGCGCCCTGGGCGTAATCAACGGTACGAGCGGGGACGAGGGTGTGCGCCGCGCCACGCCGGACATCGCGGGCGCCGACTACGCGAACACGGCGGACTTCGACGTGGCTGCCCTCTTCGCAGCCGGGCAGTCGTTCCAGTCGAACGCCCTTGGAGGTTCGGCCTACGAGCTCCCCGCCGACAGCCCGGCCCACATCTTCCGCAAGAACCCGGACGACCGCATCGCCGAGATCAGCAGTACGAGCAAGGACGACTTCTTCCTCGAAGATCCGTACATGCCGGTCAAGGACTTCACCGACGCCGAGACCGGCAAGGACGGCCACACGATCACCCTCTCGGGCACCATGGGCAGCGGCGGCCCCAGCGGTACGGACAAGGTCTACTTCATCGACGGCAACCTCTGGGTCCACAACCGGCCCTTCGGGCGCCTGCGCATCCTCAATACGGACGCGGAGGGCGTCAAGGTCACCTTCGTCGTGCGCGGCAACATCTACTTCAGCGACGACGTGTACGTCGGCGACCCGACCCAGGACGGAGTAGCCTTCATCGCCATCGAGGACGCCGCGGAGCCGGACAGCGGCAACATCTTCCTGGGCGACCCGCGCTACGGAACCCTCGAGCGCATGGAGTCCTTCCTCTACGCCGAGAACAACTTCTACGACAACAACCTGTCCGCCACGGGCTCGGCGACCGTCAAGCTGCGGGGCAACATGACCGCCGGGAAGAAGGTCTCGATCCAGCGCGACTTCGCCCTCGCCGACGGGACGATCCAGCACTCCCAGCTGATGGTCCAGTTCGACGACCGCATCTCGTCGGGCGCCCTCGACCTGCCCGGCCTGCCGGGCACCGTGGGTGGTGTCGCCGGTCTCGAGGTCGTCCTCTGGCGTGAGGTCGCCGTCCAGTAGCCCATGGCACGACGACCTGCAGCAGGCTGGCGCAGGAGGGCCGGGCACGCCGCACGCGCGGCTTGCCTGACGGCGGCCGCGCTGCTCCTCGTGCCCGCGGCCCAGGCCGCACCGGGACCGGGCGCGCTGGCGCGCGCGGAGGTCGTCGAGATCGTCGCCCGTGTACGGGGTGGGTCCGCCGAGGAGCGCGACCTGGCCCTGACCGAGCTCAGCGAGCTCGGCACGCGGGCGGTTCCGGAGGTCTGGAACGTCCTGGCTGGACGCGCCGAGCGCCCCGCCGACATCGACGGCGCCCTGCTCGACGCGGAGGGCAAGGCCCTGCTCCTGCGCGCGCTCGACTCCTGGCCGGGTTCCCTCGTGGTGGCCCAGCTCGACGGGCTCGTCCGTGCGGGCGACGGCGAGGACCACCTGCGCGCCCTCGAGTGGATCGGGCGCGTCGGCGATGCCGACGCCCTGCCCGCCCTGCTACGCCACCTGGTCGCGCTACCGTCCAGCTACCTCGGGCACCCGCGCCTGTCAGGGACGATCCGGGGCGCGGTCTCCAACCTGCTGACGCGCGACGAGCGCGCCCTGCGCCAGCTCTCCCTCGAGCTGCGCAAGCTGCAGCCCCCGCACCTGGAGGTCATCGCCCGGGCCCTGCCCGCGGTCGGTAGCGACCAGGCCTTCCTGCTGCTCGAGCGCCTGTTCTCGCGCTCGCGCACCCTCGACCGCGCTGCCCTCGACGCCCTCGCCCAGTGGCCCCTCTGGACCCGGCCCGCCGCCGACGGTCGCTGCGCGATGCTCGCCCGGCGCCACCTCGATGCCGCCGACCCGGAGCTGCGCCGACGCGCGGTCCTGGCCCTCGGCACCCTGCGCGACGGGCTGGTGACCGACGAGCTACTGCTGCGCCTCGAGGACACGGACACCCGCGTGCGACGGGGCGCCGAGTGGGCGCTGCAGCGCATCTCCGGCTGCACCTGGTCCGGCTCGCCCGCGCGCTGGGAGCGTTGGTGGCAAGAGGAGCGCAAGTGGTGGCACGCCAACCAGGGCCGGCTGATCGACCTGGGTGCGTCGCCCGATCCGCGCGAGCTCGAGCCCCTGCTGCGCGAGCTCGTCATGCACCCCGCCATGCGCCAGGAGTACGCCGAGGTCCTCGCCGCCGCCCTGAACTCCCACAGCCCGAGCCTGGCCCGCGCCGCGGCTGGAGCCCTGGCCCACCTGGAGCTGGCGGGTGAAGCCGACGAGCTGATTCGCGCCCTCGAGCGCGACGACGAGGGCCTGCGCAACGCAGCGAGCATGGCCCTGGTCACCTTGACGGGCCGCAGCGAGGCCAGCTCCGCGGAGCAGTGGAGAGCCCTCCTGGGCCTCGACTAGCGGCCTCGCGCCTCCGGAGGGCGCTCATGGGCATGGTGCCAGAACCTGTCACGTGTGCCGCGGTTGCGGGGGCATGACGACGCTCCTGATCTTGCTTTCCCTCGCTCTGCCGCAAGGTCGGGACCTGTTCGGCGTCTCGATCGCTCTGGCCGACGACGTAAACGGCGACGGCGTTCGCGAACTCTGGGTCGGAGATCTGAGCGACGACGGCTACGGAGAACAGGGTGCGCTAGGCCGTGTCTGGCTGATCTGCCCCAGGAGCAGGAGAGCCCTGCTCAGGATCCCCGCACCGGAGCGCGCCGAACGCTTCGGCTGGACCCTCACGACGCTCGACGACGTTGACGGCGACGGACGGGATGAGCTCGCGGTCAGCGCCCAGTGGGTCGCCCCACCGAGCCAGGCCGAAAGACCCTCTCGCGAGCACTGCCCTCCGACCGGCGCAGGCTGCGTCTATCTCTTCTCCGGAGTCAGCGGCACACTCCTGCGGTCGTGGAGCGGACCGGCTGACGGTCACCGTGCGTGGTGGCACTCGTATGGAGCCGGTCCCGCACTGGCCTCGGTCGGAGACTGGAATGGGGACGGCAAGGGTGATCTGGCCATCGGATGGAGCCGCGCGACGGATCGCGAGCCCGCGCAAGGGTGTGTGCGCGTCGTCTCTGGCGGGGAGGGTGCACTCCTGCACGAAAGCTGGGGCGCGGATGCGTACGACCACTTCGGGTCCGCCCTCACGATGATCGGTCGATCAAGCTCGCTCGAAGCCGGACGGCTCGCAGTGAGCGCCTGGCCCACCTGCCCGCCGCGGACGAAGCACGACCGGGTGAAGCACGGGGAGCGCCCGGGCTACGTCCGGGCCATCAACTCCTCGGGGGAGCTCCTTTTCGAGGCGCGCTCCCCGGACGACTGCCAGCAGTTCGGGTTCTCACTAGCGTCGATTCCTGGAGAGGGAGAGGAGGCTGGAATCCTAGCCGTCGGCCAGTGCTTCAACTGCAGCCACGAACCGGCCATTCACCTGCTGGATGCCGCGACAGGAAAGCGAGTACGCGGAATCGGTCGACCCCGAATGCGCGAATGGGATCATGTCTGCGCCAATGGATACCCCGACCCGGAGACCGCACTCGTCGAGCCGTCGTTCGGCGCCTGCATGCTCCCGCTCGACGCCAGCTCTGCCGACGGCTTCACGCGCCTCCTCGTCACGGCACCGAGCGCCCTCGACGACCACCACCCGGCGGCTCTGATGTCGACAGCGACCGGTGCCGTACTCGACCGAGTCCTGCTTCACACACGCCCGGGCAAGGAACCGGAGCGAGTCCATTGGGCCTCGTACGTCGGTATCGTGGCTGCCCCCGCTGGAGACCAAGACCAGGACGGAGTCGCTGACTTCGCGATCGGTGGAGGCAGCGTTCGCTGCAGCGCAGAGGACTGCACTGGCGTCGTTGTGATCTGCTCCGGCAGGGACGCCACGCCGATACGCTGGCTGACGCGCTACGACCTCGAACCAGACTGAGGCGGCACAGGGGAGCCCCGGAGCCTGAAGAGGTGGGCTCATTGGCACGGAGCGCTCGCCCTCCAGAGCCTCATCCAGCGGCCTCGCTTGCCGAACTCGGCAGCCCTGAGTAGGGTCGAAGGCGTCCGTACGTCACCGCCCCCCGAACCAGGAGCTTCTTCATGTTCGCGCGACTCCTCCGACTGGCGCCGATCGGCTTGCTCGCCCTCTCCTCGTCTGCGTTCGCCCAGGTCTTCCCCACTCGCGCCTTCGACGGCGAGGTGCTGCACGACTTCAGCACCAACGTCGTGGGTCAGCACAAGGTCGTGCGCACTCCCCTGGCCAACTTCTCATCGGCTAGCATCCTCGGCTTCGACGTCAGCCCGTCCTTCGACAGCGCGAGCTGCGGTGCGGTCGCCTCCGAGCGCGGTGGCACGGTCCTGTTCACCAACGACGAGTACTGCGTCGACTACTCGGAGTTCCTGCGCGTCAACTTCCGCGACCCGGTCGTGCGCTTCGGGGCCTACATCATGGGCGGCGAGACCCAGCCCCTGGAGCTGACCTTCCGCTTCCAGGGCGCGAACGGACAGAGCCTGGGCGAGCATCACGTAACCCTGCCCAGCGGCTGCGACTGGCACTGGGTCGGCTACGCCATCCAGGGTGGCCTCGCGGCAGAGCGCCTCGTCATCCACAACATCAACCAGGACCCGGTCGTCATCGACGCGATCACCGCGGACCTGCAGCCCCTGCCGCCCGTGGGCAGCAGCTTCTGCGACACACGCGGAGCGAACTCGACCGGCTCGGCGGCGAGCATCGCCGGCTTCGGGAGCGACCTGGCCGCCGACGCTCGCCTGCAGCTGCGCGCCGACTCCGTGCCCCAAGGTGCCGGCATCTTCTTCTACGGCGACACCCAGAGCGCCGCGCCCTTCGGCAACGGCATGCGCTGCGTCTCCGGATCCAGCGGCGTCGTGCGCCTGCCCGCCGCAGCGAGCGACAACGGTGTCCTGGTCCAGGACGTCGACCTGGCGGCCGACCCGCGCATGCTGGCCGGCAGCACGTGGTACTTCCAGCTCATGTACCGCGACGCCGACGCCGGCGGCGCCGGGTTCGACCTCTCCGACGGGCTCGAGCTGACCCTGCGCTGAGCGCTCCGGAGGGCGCGCAAGGCGCTCTCGAGAATGAAAGCGGGCCCGCTGCGAGTGTCCTCGCAGCGGGCCCGCTTGCATGGGGGTCCGACTACTCGACCAGGAGCACCTGAGCGCGCACCTCGCCCGACGGGTTCAGGTCGGTGTGCAGGTTCAGGTAGACCTCGCCAGCCCGCAGGGCAGCGACGAAGGCCGGGTCGATCGCCGCACTGCCCGAGGCGAAGAGCACGCCGTCCGCATTGACGTCGATCGTCGCGGTCAGGTCGACGCGCACGGGGCCCGTCATGCCCGCGGGGGCTTCGTGGAAGTGCATGCCGGTGACCTCACCCGAGAGGTTGCGGGCGCTGATGTTGAACGAGATCAGCGTCGCGCTCCCGTTCAGGGTGGCGGCGACCAGGCCCGTCGGAGGGGTGGCGGCGACCTCGCTCAGGTCGACGTCGAGGCAGGTGTAGCCCGGCGCGGTGAAGTCCGCTGCGGAGAACATCGCGTCATCGAGGATGCCGCCCATGCCCATGGCCAGGAGGCCCGGGTGCAGGGCCACGTTGTCCATCTCGTCGGTCCCGGTGTCGGCCACGGTCTGTCCGAAGAAGGCCGTGTTGGCGGGGATCTCGTCGTCCACCTCGGTGCCCACGTCGAGCACCTCGGCCCCCGTGACCTGGAAGCCGACGCCGCTGAAGAGGCCGCCCGCGTCGAAGATCTCATGGTCCATGGGGCCCGCGTTCGCCACGAAGGCATCGTTGCTCGGGATCACCATGCTGACGTAGGTCAGGTAGCGGCTGGAGCCCGCCAGGGGATCGACGCGGAAGACCTGGCTGACCGTCTCGCCGGGCTGCAGCGGGCCGGGGAAGAGCTGTCCTGCCAGGACGCCCTGGACCGTACCCGCGATCGACGTGTCGAAGGCAGTCGTGATCGGGCCCGTGTCGCCGTCCTCGGCGATGCGCTCGAGGGCGTTGGTGGTCGGAAAGTTCATGATTGCGGGGGAGCCGATGTCGTAGGCGTCGAAGCTGCCGTCGTGGAAGCCGATCCAGAGCGGAGTCTGGAAGGTTCCCGCCGCGGGAGCGGCGTTGCGCACGGTGACGCGCACGCCGGTTCCGAGGGTCGGTGCCGGGACACTCTGGGTCGTCTCGAGCGTTCCGAGGAAGGCCGCGTCCGTCGTGATCTGGCCGCGCAGTTCACCCGGCAGATTGAGGGCGGTGTGCACGTTCACGTACACCTCACCCGCACGCAGGGCCGTGCGGAAGGCCTCGGTCGTGGCCAGTGAGCCCTGGACCAGGAGGTTGCCGCCGGTGTTCTCCACGATGGAGTCGGTCAAGCTGAGCAGCACCGGACCGGCGACGCCCAGGGCGCCCTGGTGGAAGTGGACGCCGGTGGCCGGGCCCGAGAGGCCGGTGGCGGAAACGGTGAAGTCGACCACGGAGTCGCCCGTGGTCAGCTCGACCCCGGCGGCACCGGCGGAGGCCAGGGTGGCGGGCAGCTGCTCGAAGGTGATCGAGAGGGTCTCGTAGCCCGGCGTGTTCAGGAAGTCCGCGTTCGCGAACATGGCGTCGTCGAGGATGCCGCCCATGCCCGGCGCCATGAACCCGGCGTGCAGGGCGATGACTCCGCCCTCGTCGACTCCGGTGTTCGGCGTCGCCTGACCGAAGAAGGCCGTGTTGGCCGGCAGCTCGTCGTTGACCTCAGTACCGGCGTCGTTGACCGCCGAGCCCAGCACGGTGAAGTCCGCGGCGACGAAGCTGCCGCCCGCGTCGAAGACCTCGTGGTCCATGGGACCCCCGTTGGCCACGAAGGCGTCGTTGCTCGGGATCAGCATGCTGGCGTAGCTGAAGTAGCGACTGCTGGCCGCGCTACCGTCGAGCTCGAAGACCATGGACACGGTCTCGCCGGGCTGGATCGGACCGGGGAAGAGCTCACCGGCAAGGACGCCCTGGTCGCTGCCCGTCGCGCTCGCGCTGAAGGCGTCGCTCAGGGGCGTGTTGTTTCCGTCCTCGGCCAGGGGCTCGAGAGCTGCGCTCGCGGCCGCTCCCAGGTCGTAGACGTCGAAGCTTCCGTCGTGGAAGCCCACCCAGACCGGAGTCTGGAAGGTGCCGAGCTGCGGCGCGTTGTTCGTGATGGTGACCCGTACGCGGCTACCGCTGATGGGCGCGGGGGTCTCCTGCCCCTCGTCCAGGGCGCCGCTGAAGCCATTCTGCAGGGCAGGGGTTCCGCCCCCACCTCCGGAGTCGGAGCTGCTGCTACTGCAGCCGGCCGCGACGATCAGGCCCAGAGAGAGCGAAGACAGGGATAGCGTAAACAGGCAGGCAGTCCGCGGGCGGGGCCGCAGGGAGCTCGAGAGCATGAATCAGTCCTTCGGGGGAGCGGGGGGGAGGACGAGCGACGGTCAGGAGTGACCGCACGGGTGCTCGATCCCTCGCTTAGCGAACGGCCCGTGATGTCGTGACCGGCATTCGAATGAAAAAGCCCTCACCTCTCGTACATTGGAGACATTCGAGAGCCGCCCATGCACGACCACGACGCCACCCTGCTGCTGAACCGCTTCGGACGCGGCGAGTCGGACGTCGAGGCCGAGCTGCTCGAGCTCGTCTACGGCGAGCTGCGCGGCCTGGCGATCGCCCACATGCGCGACCAGCCGGCGGGCCATACCCTGCAGCCGACGGCCCTGATCCATGAGGCCTGGATGCGCCTCGTGCGCCAGGACGAGCTCGAGTTCGACGCCCGAGCCCAGTTCTACCGCCTCGCCAGCCGCACCATGCGCTCGATCCTGATCGACCACGCGCGCCGCACGCGGGCAGAAAAGCGTGGCGGGGTCGCGGGCAAGGTCGCGTTGGAGAGTGGGATGCACCCCACGACCCAGGAAGACGCAAGCGAGACCCACGGTCTGATCGAGCTGGATCAAGCCCTGGGCAAGCTCGAGGAGCTCGACCCGACCCTGGCGCGGCTGGTCGAGATGCGCTTCTTCGGGGGCCTCTCGCACCCCGAGATCGCCACGGCCCTGGGCAGCTCCCTGCGCACGGTCGAGCGCAACTGGCGCCTGGCGCGGGCCTTCCTGCACAAGGAGCTCGCGTGAAGAAGGAGAGCTGGCTGGAGGTCTTCGACGTCTTCCGCTCCGCGCTCGAGCTGGAAGCGGAGGAGCGCGCGCGCCTGCTGGACGCGCGCTGCCAGGATGCACCCGAGCTGCGGCGCCAGGTCGAGTCCCTGCTCCTGGAGGACGCCTCCGGCCTGGGCTTCCTGGACCGCGGCGCCCTGCTCCAGGATGGCGCCCTCGGAGAGCTGCTGGCCGACAGCAAGGCCCGCGAGCCGGTGCCCCTGCCCGCGCGCATCGGCGAGTTCGA